>DATEPQ010000020.1:0-6251 GCA_035273125.1 Gaiellaceae bacterium | reverse complement strand
CTCGCGTTCCGCCGCCGCTTCCTCGAGCAGGAGCAGTGGGTGCGCGATGCCGTCCTGGCGGCATGAGTCACCCGGTCTGGGAGGTCTTCCGCAAGGAGAAGCGTGGCGCCGCCTTCGAGCACGCCGGGTCGGTCGTTGCGCCCGACGCCGAGTTCGCGGAGGCCTGGGCGCGGGAGCAGTACGGACGGCGCGGCGAATCCGTGGCGCTCTGGCTCGTCCCGCGCGACGCGATCCACGACATCGAGGACTGGGCGGACGAGTTCGATCTCAAGTACCGCCGCGTCGACGGCTACTCGATCAAGGCGAGACTGAAGGAGGCTCGTGAACGAGCAGGCACTGCTGGGGCTGGCTGACGACGAGCTCGTCCTCGGCTGGCGCGACTCGGAGTGGACGGGGATCGCACCCATGCTCGAGGAGGACGTTGCCTTCTCCTCGATCGCGCAGAACGAGATCGGGCACGCGCGCGCCGTCTACGAGCTGCTCGCTGGCGAGGAGGGCGACGCCGACGCGCTCGCTTTCGACCGCAGGCCGGAGGACTACCGCTGCGCGCCGCTCGTCGAGCTCCACCTGCTCGAGTGGGCACACACGATCGCGCGGCGCTGGCTCTACGAGGTCGCGGACGAGATCCGGATCACGGCGCTGAAGGACGACTCCGATACCGCGGCCGCAGGCCTGGCGGCGAAGATCGACCGCGAGGAGGCGTACCACCGCATGCACGCCGAGATGTGGCACGAGGGCCTGCGCGACGAGCCCCGCTTCCGCGAGGCGGTCGAGGAGCTGTGGCCGTACGCGCTCGGCGTCCTCCCCGGCGAGCTGCGCAGCGAGCTCGTGGCGCGGGTCGGGCTCGCCGAGGTCGAGGCGGTCGAGCGCGGCGCGCACACCGAGGAGCTGGCCCCGCTCTGGGAGGAGATGACGATGGTGCGGCGCTCCGCGCCGGCGGGAGCACAGTGGTAGCCGCGACGCAGGTCTGGGAAGCGCTCGAGGAGATCCCGGATCCGGAGATCCCCGTCGTCTCGCTCGTCGACCTCGGCGTCATCCGTTCGGTCGATGTCGAGAACGGACACGTCTTGATCGAGTTCACGCCCACCTTCCTCGGCTGTCCGGCGCTCGAGGCGATGAAGCGGGCGATGGAGGAGAAGATCCCTGGCGCCGAGGTGAAGGTCATCCAGGACGATTCGTGGTCGACCGACCGGATCACACCGGCCGGACGCGCGAAGCTGCGGGCGGCAGGCTTCGCACCGCCGGCACCGCGCGAGGCGTCCGCGCCGAAGCTCGTCCAGCTGCAGGCGAACGTCTTCCGCTGCCCGTACTGCGGCTCGACGAACACCCGCCTCGAGAACATCTTCGGGCCGACCCCGTGCCGCTCGCTCCGCTACTGCAAGAACTGCCGCCAGCCGTTCGAGCAATTCAAGACAATCTAGAAGCTGGCTGAGTCAGCTAGGCGGTCGCGCTGCGCCGGCTCCGCGGGATGCTGTGGTCGGGCGCGAAGATGAGATCCTCTCGGGCCCGGATCTCGTCGTGCTCCTCGATCGAGAGGTGCACGTCTTCGGCGAGGCACTCTCCGCACTCGCAGTGGAACACCATCGCCTCGAACCCGCTTGCCCTGGCCGCGATCGCAAGCCGGTCGTTGATCTGCACGAGCGCGTCGGTCATCTCCGCCGCCTTCACGTCAGTCTCACTTCCCCGGTCGCCACAGTCATCACGAACCGAATGTAAGGCGTCCGTAAATTCGAGCGGGCGGCGACGGAGGGTCATGATGCGTTCCGCGTCCGTTCCCGCGAACAGGAGGAGATACCGAATGGCCCGCCCGATCGCTCTCGAAGACCTGTTCCGTCTCCGCTTCGTCGTCGCCGCCGACCTTTCGCCGGACGGAACCCGGGTCGTCTTCGCGCTGACACGGATCGCGCCGGGCGAGAACGAGGACGACGATGAGGTCGAGCACACCGATCTCCATCTGCTCGACGTCGAGAGCGGGGAGATCCGGCGGCTGACCTTCAGCGACTCGACGAACTCGTCGCCGGCGATCTCGCCCGACGGGTCGACGGTGGCGTTCATGTCGACACGGGCGGAGAAGCCGCAGCTCTGGCTGCTTCCGCTCGGCGGCGGCGAGCCGCGCCAACTGACGAGGCTCGAGCAGGGCGTCGGGAGCGGCCCGGCGTGGTCGCCCGACGGAAGCAAGATCGCCTTCACCGCCGGGCCCCAGGAGAAGCCGCGCAATCCCGAGCACCCCTATCGGGTGACCCGAACCGTCTGGCGCTTCGACGAGATCGGCGTGCTCGACGACGCCGTCCAGGACGTCTACGTCGTCGACATCGACCACGACGACGCCGAGCCGCGCCGGTTGACCGAGGACCGCTTCATGAACTCGCAGCCGAAGTGGAACGCCGACGGGGAGTCGCTCGTCTATGTCGCGTCGCACGACCCCGACTCGTTCGAGCTCATGGCGAGGCTGCGCCGCGTCGCCCTCGACGGCACGGTCACCGACTTGACCGGGCCGGACGGCCTGGTTTCCTCCCACGCCCCGCTGAGCGACGGCCGCGTGGCCTACGTCCTCGACTTCGAGCGCGACACGCCGATCGGCTCACGACCGTCGCTCTACGTTCTCGACCCCACCACCGGTGCTCGCACAAAGCGCGGCGCCGACATCGAGGGCCACATCGAGGGCGGCCTCCAGCCCGACAACCCTGGGTCGAGGATCGGAGCCGGTGACCTGCTCCTCACCGAAGGCGGACGCGAAGCCGTCGCGAGAGTTCAGACGGGCGGGGAAATCGCGCTCGTGCGGGTGGCGCTCGACGGCGACGAGTCGCATTCGGTGGTGGCGGGCGGCAGCCGGGCCTGCGCTTCGATCGCCGCAAGAGGCTCGCGCGTCCTCTTCTGCGCCTTCGGGTTCACCGAGCCCGGCGACCTCTATCTCGTCGACCTCGACACCGGAGAAGAGCGCCGCCTAACCCGGCTCAACGAGAGCCTCCTCGCGGAGCTCGACCTGCCGACCGTCGTCCCGCTGCGCTTCCCAGGCATCGACGGAGTGCAGGTCGAGGGCTGGTTCGTGCAGCCGGCCGACGCGGAGGGCCCGCTGCCGACGCTCCTCAGCATCCACGGAGGCCCCCATGGAGCCTGGGGTGCTCACTTCAACTTCGACCACCTCATGTTCACGGGCGCGGGCTACGGGGTGCTGCTCGTCAACCACCGCGCGTCGACCGGGTACGGCGACGTCTTCGCCACCGCGATCGAGGGCGACTGGGGCAACCTCGACTACGCCGACCTGATGGCCGGCGTCGACCACGCGATCGACGAAGGTCGGGCCGACCCGGACCGGCTGGGAGTGTTCGGCATCTCGGGCGGCGGCAACCTGACCGGCTGGATCATCGGGCACACCGACCGCTTCAAGGCCGCCTGCCCCGAGAACCCGGTCTTCAACTGGTTCTCGATGTACGGCACGAGCGACGTCGGGGCCGACTTCAGCGTCCGCGAGCTCGGCGGCACCCCGTACGACGCCGAGGACGTCTACCGGCGCTGCTCGCCGATCACCTACGCGGACCGCTGCAACACGCCGACGCTGTTCCTCCAGCACGAGGGCGACTACCGCTGCCCGGCGGAGCAGACCGAGCAGTTCTTCACCGTGCTGCGGGTGAAGGGCGTGCCGGCAGAGATGCTCCGCTTCCCCAACACGTCCCACGGCGGATCCGTGCGGGGCCCGATCACCCACCGGCGCGCGCAGAACGAGGCGCTGCTCGACTGGATGAACCGCTACGTGCTCGGTGACGCGACCGAGGCGGACACGGAGGATCTGGCGGCGGCTGTCTAGGAGACCTGCGCCAGCCGCTCCGCGAAGGCGGGATCCTCGGCGCAGAGGCGGTCGACCTCGGCTCGGTCGACGGCCACGACGACGCCGTGGGTCAGCGCGCGGACGCGCGCCGTTCGCGTCCCGTCCTCGGCGAAGAGCGCCCGCTCGCCGATCACCGACCCCGGACCGAGCTCGCGTGTGCCCTCGGGCGCCTCGACCACGATCTGCCCCTCGACCACGAGGTAGAGGCCGGTGCCCGGCTTGCCGCGCTCGATGAGCATCTGCCCCGCGCCGAACGAGAGCTCGGAGCCCGCCGCCTCCAGCTTGCGAAGATCGTCCTCGTCCACGACGCGAGTATCGCCGAACTCAGCGGACGCGGTGCGCGAGCACACGGGCGAGGCGTAGGGCGTCGGCCTGCAAGGCGCCCCGGCCCGATCCGATCGCGCTGAGGGTGAGAGTGATCTCACTGCGCCCGCCTCCCAGGACGACGACGTCGATTTCGATCGGGACCGCGCCGGCCTCGCTCTCGACCCTCGCACGCAGGCGAAATGCACGCGTGTAGGTCGCCACCCGGGGGAACGCAACCCGGCGGACAGAAAGGGCTTTGACCTGCGGGCCCAGAACCTTCTTGAAGCCCTGGCGCAGGCAGGGCAGCACCTGAGGAGCGGTGACCGTCCGTCGCCAGTCACGTCGCACCATCGCCGGCGTTCGGAGGATTTGGGCCTCACTCTCGACCTCGCGGGCCAGCGGTCGGCTCCAGGTGGTTTCGGCGGCCCCGACGAGCACGAGATCGGACTGTTTCGGCCGGTACGAGCACGGCTCAGTCGAGGAGAGACTCGGCTTCTTGAACCCGCCGGACCAGCCTTTGCCGAGATCGGCGCGGCGCAGAACTTCGCTCCTGGCCTGCGCGTTTCCCGCGGCGGTACGCGCGATCTTCTCCTTGCCCGGATCGGCCGCGAGCACCGCCCCGGCAGCCACGAGCGCGGCGGCCGCCACTGCGGCAACGAGGAGACCCCTCGGCACGACGCGCTCAGTGTAGGGGGGTTGCGGCACAGGCACAACCGGCGCGCGTACGATCTTCGCGTGGCCGTCGAGATCCTCTACTGCCCTACCTGAAGCGGCTACGAGCCCCGGGCCGCGAGTCTCGTGGCCATGCTCCGAGAGCGTGGATTCGACGCAACCGCGACTCCGGGAGGCAAGGGTCAGTTCGATGTCGTCCGTGACGGGCAGCTCGTCTTCTCGAAGCACGCCGTCGGCCGGTTCCCCGGCGAGGGCGAGGTCGAGCGCCTCGTCGGGGCCTAGTCAGCGGCCGCGGAACTCCGGCGTCCGCTTCTCGCCGAACGCCGCGACGCCCTCGCGGAAGTCTTCCGTCTGCGCCGCCTCGGCCTGGGCCTCGGCCTCCCGCTCGAGCTGCTCCTCGAGGGTCGAGGTTCCGGCCTCGTCGTAGAGCCGCTTCGTGAGCGCGAGCGCGCGGGTGGGCGCGGCGGCGAGCTCGGCTGCCCGCTCCGCCACGCCAGCCGCGAACGACTCCGCCTCGATCACCTCGGAGACGAGTCCCCAGGCGTGCGCCTCGGCAGCAGTCAGTCGCCGGTTCGAGGTCATCCACTCGAACGCGCGCGGGGTGCCGAGGATGCGCTGGATGAAGTACGTGCCGCCGGAGTCGGGGATCAGCCCGATCCCGACGAAGCCCGGCACGAAGAAGGCTGCGTCGGAAGCGAGCCGTATGTCGCACGCGCACGCGAGCGAGAGACCTGCGCCCGCGCAGACTCCGTTGACCGCCGCGATCACCGGCTTCTCGAGCGAGCGGATCGCCAACACGTTGACGTGGTATGTCGCGCGCAGCATCGCCGCGATGTCGCCCGACTCACCGAAGGCCGAGAGATCCTGGCCGGCTGAGAAACCACGCCCCGCTCCCGTAAGCACGACCGCCCGCACGTCCGGATCGCGCGCCTCCTCGAGCGCCGCCTGCAGCGCCTCGTGCACGCCCACGGTGAAGGCGTTCAGCTTCTCGGGCCGGTTGAGCGTGATCGTCTGAACGGCCCCGTCGCGCGCGACCTCGACCTCGGCCACGGCTAGCCCAGCTCGAGGAACTCGACCGTCGGCTGCGGGAAGCCGCGCTTGTAGGCGTCCTTTCCCGTCGCCATGAACTCGTCGCTGCGGATGGCGCTCTGGAACGCCTGCTCGTCCGCGAACTCCCACTCTGCGTAGTACGCGTGTCTGGGCTCGCCCATCGGGGCGCCCGTGACCCTGCCGTGCCGGAAGACGCCGTTCGGTACCTGCGCGCACAGCTCAGCGTGCTCCGCGTACGCCTCCGCGTCGGGCTCGGTCTCGTAGAGGACTGCGACCCGGTACATAGACTCCTTTCAGCAGGTTGCGGGGGGGACGATAACCCGGTAGCGAGGGAGGAAGCGATGCCAGGCAAGCTTGTGCACGTCGAGATCAACGCGGCGGACGCCGACCGCGCGCA
>DATEPQ010000019.1:0-2769 GCA_035273125.1 Gaiellaceae bacterium | reverse complement strand
CGAAGGGCAGATACCACTCGCGGTCCCAGTGCGTGTGCGGGACGACGAGGTAGCGAAAATCCGTGACCTCGGCCACGGAGTTGAGCCTAGTGGGCCGCCGATACGATCGACGGATGCGGTTCGAGACGGTTCTCTTCGACCTCGACGGCACCGTCGTCGACTCCGGCGCGATCATCCTCGCCTCGATGCGGCACGCCACGCGCGAGGTGCTCGGCCGCGAGTACTCCGACGAGGAGCTCATGCAGACGGTCGGCGGGCCCGGCCTCGAGGCGCAGATGCGCGCGCTCGCGCCCGACCAGGTCGAGCTGCTCGTCGACGTCTATCGCGCCCACAACGAGCCGCTCCACGACGAGCTCGAGGCCTGCGTCGGGATCGAGGACGTGCTCGTGCGGCTGCACGAGGAGGGACGCCGGCTCGGCGTCGTGACGGCGAAGCGGCGCGCCACCGTCGAGCTCGCATTCGCCAACGTTCCGCTGGGCCACCTGTTCGAGACGATCGTCGGCGGGGACGAGACCGAGCGGCACAAGCCGGACCCGCAGCCGCTCCTCCTCGGCGCCGAGCGGCTCGGGGCGGACCCGGCCGCCACGGCGTACGTCGGCGACTCGCCCTTCGACGTCCGAGCCGCGAAGGCCGCGGGCATGTTCGCGGTCGCGGTGACGTGGGGCCGGATCCACGACCGCTCGCGTCTCGAGGCGGAG
Organism: Gaiellaceae bacterium; assembly: GCA_035273125.1. GTDB lineage: Bacteria > Actinomycetota > Thermoleophilia > Gaiellales > Gaiellaceae > Palsa-739. The sequence goes on along the minus strand of DATEPQ010000019.1, from coordinate 2,071 downwards.
GAGCCCGACGCGATCGTCGACCGTGCCGAGGAGCTCCTTGGCCTCCTCTAGGACGACGACTGCCGCCGCCCGCGCCGCGGAGCTGCGCGACGTCCTCAACCGCGCTCTCATCGCGTATCACGTCGAGGACGAGCCGATCATGGAGGACGCGGCCTACGACGCCCTCTTCGACGAGCTCGTCGCGCTCGAGGAGGAGCATCCCGAGCTGGTCACGCCCGACTCGCCGACGCAGCGAGTGGGAGCGCCCGCCTCCGAGCGCTTCCGCAAGACGCGTCACCTCTCGCCGATGGGCTCGCTCGACAAGGTGACGACGGACGAGGCGGTGGCGAAGTGGGCGGACGACGTCCGCAAGCGTCTCGGCAGGGAGGGCGAGTCGGTCGCGTACGTCCTCGAGCCGAAGATCGACGGGCTCGCGATCAACCTGACGTACCGGGACGGGGTGCTCGAGCAGGGGGCGACGCGCGGTGACGGTGTCGAGGGCGAGGACGTGACCGCGAACCTGCGCACGATCCGCGCGATCCCGCTCGCGATGGCCGGCGACAGGCCGGCCGGCACCGTCGAGGTGCGGGGCGAGGTCTACATGCCGCTCTCGGGCTTCAACGCCCTGAACGAGCGGCTCGTCGCCGAGGACAAGAAGCCGACGCCGAACCCGCGCAACGCCGCGGCAGGATCGCTGCGGCAGAAGGACTCCACGATCACGGCGGCGCGACCGCTCTCGTTCTGGGCGTACTCGGTCGGCGTCCACGAAGGGGTCGAGCTCGCGAGCCAGTGGGAGACGCTGGCCTGGCTTCGCGAGCACGGGTTCCCCACGAACCCGTTCGCCGAGCGGGTGGAGTCGGTCGAGGAGGTCGTGGCGCGCTGCGTCGCCTGGGAGACGCGCCGGGCCGAGCTCGACTACGAGATCGACGGGATCGTGATCAAGGTCGACGCCTACGCCCAGCAGGAGCGGCTCGGCGCGCTGCACGGGCGGCCGCGCTGGGCGCGGGCCTTCAAGTGGGCGCCGCTCACGGCCGTGACGAGGCTGAAGCAGATCATGATCCGCGTCGGCCGCACCGGCGCGCTCAATCCGTGGGCGCTGCTCGAGCCGGTCGAGGTCGGCGGCGTCACCGTCTCGCGCGCGACACTGCACAACGAGGAGGACATCAACCGCAAGGGAATCCGAGTCGGCGACGACGTGATCGTCCAGCGGGCCGGGGACGTCATCCCGCAGGTCGTCGGCCCGGCGGGGCCGCACCGGAAGGGCACCAAGGAGTTCCGGATGCCCACCCACTGCCCGCTCTGCGGCACGGAGGTCGTCAAGCCGGAAGGCGAGGCGATGCACCGCTGCCCGAACCGCGCCTGTCCGTCTCGCGGCCTCGAGACCCTGATCGCCTGGGTCGAGGGCCCCGCCGACATCGACGGCGTCGGGGAGCAGACCGTCCGGACGCTGTGGGACAAGGGACTCGTCCGCTCCCTCCCCGACCTCTACCGCCTGCGCAAGGAGCAGCTGCTCGAGCTCGACGGATTCGGGGAGATCTCGGCCACCAATGCGATCGAGCAGATCGAGGCGTCGCGGCAGCGCGTGCCGTTCTCGCGGGTGCTGCTCGGCCTCAACATCTCGGGAATCGGCTGGGTGCTCGCGCAGAATCTCGCCCGCCACTTCCTCAACGTCGACGCACTCATCGCCGCGACGCCGGAGGAGATCGCCGAGGTCGAGGGCTTCGGCGCCGACCGGGCCGAGGCGGTCGCCGAGTGGTTCGCCGATGAGGACAACCGCGCGCTTGTGGAGGAGTTACGCGGTCTCGGCCTGCGCTTCGATGCGGGGGAGGAGGAGCGGCCGCGGGAGGGACCCCTCACGGGCAGCACGTACGTCATCACCGGCACGCTCGAGCGCTTCTCTCGCGATGACGCGCAGGCGCGGCTCGAGGCTCTCGGCGCGAAGGTGACGAACTCGGTGTCCGCGAAGACGACGGGCCTCGTCGTGGGGGAGGAGCCGGGTGCGTCGAAGCTGACCAAGGCACAGAAGGCCGAGGTGCCGATCCTCTCCGAGAGCGACCTGCTCGCCCTGCTGGGCGAGAGCTAGAAGCTACGA
>DATEPQ010000018.1:0-8134 GCA_035273125.1 Gaiellaceae bacterium | reverse complement strand
ACGAGGACGATCCGTCCGTCCGGGAGCCGGCCGATCGCGCCGCGCGCCTGGCGGCCGTTGAGCTGCCGCGAGGCGAAGGACTCGCCCGTGTGGAAGATCGGCTTCCCGTCCCTCACGAGGAGCGGGCCGCCGCCGATCGCGCTGCCGAGATTGCTCCAGTCCGGCGAGAGCGAGAGCAATGCCTCGACCTGCTGTCCGACCGGCGCCTCCGCCTTGAGCTGGGCGGTCGATTGCGCGCCGCGCGCGACGAGTACCGCACCGCCGGACGGGATCCGGGTCGACCCGGCGCTCGTCAGCTGCTCCACGGTGCCGTCGAGCGGCGTGTCGAGCTCGGCGGCCGGGAAGTCGCCGATCACCGCCTCGACGACCCCCGTCTCCTGCGGCGTGGTCGCGCCGTACACCGGCGTGTAGAGCGTGAACTTCCCCGTCTTGGCCGGCGTGTTCAGGGTGAGCGCGCGCCGCTGCCCGTTCCCCTGCCAGATGCCGGCGAACGAGATGCGGCCCGTCGTCAGCGTCCCGTCCGCGGCGATGCCGAGGCTCGACCGCCCGATGCCGGGTGGGCTCGCGAGCACACCGTCCCGCAGCAGCATCCCGTTCGGCGCGCCGGTCGAGCGGTCGAAGTAGTCGCCGTCGATCGCCACGGTCGTCGCGTTGCCGGCGACGCGGCCGGCGAGGCGAGTAAGCGGCTCCGTCCCGCGCAGCACGTTGTTCGAGAGTGCCGGCGAGAGCGAGTAGAGCTTGCCGTCGGGCTTCGGCGCCGTCACGACGTCGAGGACGATCGGCCCCCGCGACGTGAAGTCCACCTCGCGCGTGTAGGTCACGCCCGGAAGTAGGACCGAGCTCGTCACCTTCTCCTGGCGGGAGCGGCCGGTGGCCGCCGAAGCGGCAACGGACACGCCGATCGCCGCGACGGCGACGCCGATGAGGAGCTTCCGCAACAACAGCACGACCCGCCGGCCAGAGTAGCGTCGACTCCAGTGGACGCAGCTGGGAGAGACTCTGACTGTGCGCCTCGCGCTCATCTCCGACCAGCACGCGAACGACGTCGCCTTCCGCGCCGCCGTCGAGGACGTCGAGCGGCTCGGTGGGGACGAGATCGTCTGCCTCGGCGACGTCGTGCAGGGCGGGGCGGAACCGGCGCAGACGCTCGACCGCCTGGCGTCCCTCGGCTGCGAGACGGTGCTCGGCAACGCCGACGCGTTTCTGCTCGAGGTTCCCGGCGACTCGCCGGAGCCCGTCACCGAGCTGCTGCTCGAGGCGCGCGAGTGGACGCTGTCGCAGCTGAGCGCCGCGCACCTCGAGCAGATCCGCTCCTTCGCGGCGGTCGTCCATCGCGAGCTCGAAGGCGCGTCCCTGCTCCTCTTCCACGGCTCGCCCCGCTCGTACGACGACGTGCTCCTCCCCGAAGGAGGCGGCGAGTCTCTGGAGCCGTTCCTCGGACACGCTGCAGCGTTGCTCGCCGGCGGCCATACGCACCTGCAGTGGACGCGCCGGATCGGCGACGGGCTGTACGTCAATCCGGGCAGCATCGGGATCTCGTACGACCGCTTCGGCGCCGACCCGCCCGTCCTGCGCCCGCTCGCCGAGTGGGCGCTGGTCACCGTCGCGGACGGCACGGTCGCGGTCGAGCTCCGCCAGGTGCCGTATGCCGCCGAGGACGTCCAGGCTGCGAGCAGGCAGAGCGGGCGGCCGCACGCCGAGGAGTGGGCCGCGCAGTGGGGTGGAAGGCCGGGATAGCGTGCGAGAATCGCCCGCGATGGAGGTCGGGGCCGCAGTCGACGTGCAAGAGCTCAGGCGCGTGTTCACCCCGCGTAAGCGCGAGCCGGTGGTCGCTCTCGACGGCGTCTCGCTCACGATCCCGGTTGGCGAGGTGCACGGGATGCTCGGCCCGAACGGCGCCGGCAAGACGACCCTCGTGAAGATCCTCTCCACGGTCCTCCTGCCCACGAGCGGCACGGCCCGGGTGCTCGGCCACGACGTCGTCGAGCAGACACGGGCGGTGCGTCCGCTGATCGGCATCGTCTTCGGCGGCGAACGCGGCCTCTACACGCGCCTCAGCGCCCGCCAGAACCTCGAGTACTGGGGCGCGCTCTACCGACTCCCGGCGGCGACGATCAAGCAGCGAAGCGCAGCCCTGCTCGAGCGGGTCGGCCTCGTCGACCGCGCGGACCAGCGCGCCGAGGAGTTCTCGCGCGGCATGAAGCAGCGGCTCCACCTCGCGCGCGGGCTGATGGGCGACGCGAAGGTGCTTTTCCTCGACGAGCCGACGACCGGCATGGACCCGATCGCCGCGCGGGAGTTCCGGCGCCTGATCGCGGAGCTGAGAGACGAGGGCCGGACGATCCTCCTGACCACCCACGACATGGTCGAGGCGGAGTCGGTCTGCGACCGCGTGACGCTGATCGATCACGGGCGCCTACTCGCCACCGAGACGCCCCGCACGCTCGGGCGGCTGATCTCACGCTTCCAGCGAATCGACGTCACGGGCGCCGACGACGCGCTGCTCGCCGAGGTCGCCGCGCTGCCGGGTGTCTCGTCGGCGACGCCGCAGGCGGACGGCTCGACCCGCATCGAGGTGAGCGAGGAGGGCGCGACGGCGGTCGTGCTGCGCCGGCTGGTCGACGCAGGCATCACCGACCTGCGGACGTCACTGCCCAGTCTCGAAGAGGTCTACGTGCAGACGATCGGCGAGCGCGGGCTGGGCATCTGATGCGCGCCTTCCTCGCCGGGGCTCAGATCCAGCTCCGCTTCATCACGGCGTATCCGGACTCACTGATCCCGTTCTTCACCTCGCCGCTGTTCACGATCGTGTTCCTGCTCGTGTTCAAGCACGCCGGCAGGCAGGATCTGACCGCCTACGCGGCGATCGCGCCCGTCTTCATCGCGCTCTGGTGGCTGGCGCTGTTCAACTCCGGCTGGACGATCACGATCGAACGCTGGAACGGCACCCTGGAGATGCTCGTGGCCGCGCCCTCCTCGTTCGGCGCAGTGATCTTCGGCCGGATCGCGGCGACGACGGCCATCGGCGTCGTCTCCTTCTTCGAGGCGTGGCTCGTGGCGCGGCTCATCTTCGGCGCGACGGTGACCATCCACCACTGGGGCGCCTTCCTGCTCACGGTCGTCGCGACGCTGGCGGCGATGGCCGGGACCGCGGTCGGGATGGCGGCGCTGTTCGTCCTGGCGCGCAATGCCGTCACGTTCTCGAACTCCGCCAGCTACCCGTTCTACGTCCTCGGCGGCATCCTCGTCCCGGTCTCCCTGCTGCCGCACTGGGTGCGGCCGTTGAGCGACGTCGTCTTTCTCTCCTGGAGCGCCGACCTGCTGCGCGCGACGTTGCGCCCGGCGCCGATCCAGGACTTCTGGCCGCATCTCGGCATGGTCGTGCTCCTCGGCGCCTGCGGCTACGTGGTCGGACTCGCGGCGCTGCGCGTGATCCTTGTCCGCGTGCGCGAGAGCGGGGAGATCTCGACCACATGAGCACGCTCCGCGTCGTCTGGTACTCGATCGTGAACGGGGCGAACGACTACTGGTCGATCTTCACGCTGAAGAGCTGGGTCTTCGGCTGGGTGATCCGGGTCGTCTCCCAGGTGACGTTCTTCGCTCTGATCGGGAAACTGTTGCGCTCGGAGGTGCAGACCGACTTCCTGCTCGTCGGCAACGCGGTCATGGTCGCCGGGATGGGCGCGACCTTCGCGCTGCACCAGCCGACGGCCGAACGCGGCAATGGAACGCTGACACTGCTGCTCGCCTCGCCGTCCCGACCCGTGATCGTGATGCTCGCGCGCGGCCTCTACGTCGTGGCCGACGCGATCTGGAGCGCGCTGCTCGGGCTCGCTATCGTCGGCCCGGCCTTCGGCCTTCACTTCCCCTGGCCGCGGTCGCTGCTCGTGATCCCGCTGACGGTGCTCGTGGGGGTGGCCGCGTACTGCTTCTCGACCTTCCTCGCGGGTGTGATCATCGCCCACCGCAACATCAACAACCTCGTCGTGAACACGACGATCGTCGGGCTGATGGCGCTCTGCGGCGTCAACGTGCCGGTCTCGTTTTTTCCGACCTGGCTGGAGTGGGTCGCGCGGTGCCTGCCGATCACCGACGGGCTGGAGGCGATCCGCGGGGTGCTCGCGGGCGACGCCTGGTCGACGGTCGGTGCCCACGTCGGCGGCGAGCTGCTGGCGGCGAGCGGCTGGCTCGCGCTCGCGCTGCTCACCTTCGGGCGCTTCATCCGCGCCGGCCAGCGCGACGGCTCGCTCGAGTTCGCGAGCTAGACCCCGGCTCGCTTCTACGCATTCTGTGTGGAGGCCTAACGGCTGGGCCCAGTGTTCGAAATGACCTCTGAAGTTCGCGGCGGGCGGTGTCTCAGTCGGCTGGCGAGCGAGCCAGAACTCCCGAGAGCCACTCGAGCGCTACTTGGTATCGCTCGTTGGCCCGCCCGCCGTGGTTGCCCGGATTTTCGCGATGCTCATGAGCGATGCCGGCCTCTGTCAGGTAATGGCTGAGCAGCCGGTGGCCCCAATGGAGGTTGTAGTCGTCGTCGTCTTCGAGCGAGAGTTTCCACCGGACGCCATCGTTCTCGGGGAAGACCGTCGTCTCCGCGCTGGCCCCGAGCGCGTACAGGAGATATGCCGTCGGATAGCGCGCATCCGAGTCCTCGTAGCCCTGAGGCAGATAGACATACAGATCGCGCTCGGCCAGATCGCCCAGCAGATTCCCTGCGAGCCCTCGATTCGCGTGGAGACGATCATCGGGCGACCCTACTCCCAGCTCGACCTCCGCTGGGAGCTCAATGGGCTGGGCCAGTGTTCCGGAATGACCCCTGAGCGTGCTTGCGTCTTAGCGCCTAGCGCAGGGCAGCCGAGGGATCAGGAGAGCAACCCCCGCTCCAAGCATCCCGACGGCAATGGCAGCCGGAGTCGCCCATGCCGGCGTGAAGTGAACAATGGACCAGGGCTGGCGCGGCCCGCGAGCAATGTAAGTCAGTCCTTGTACTCAGCGAGCCGGAGACATGCTAGGTAGGTCGCAGCGAGGAAGAGAACTACGAGGGCTGGCCGCCCCGCATCCCTCGCTCGAAGCCGATGGAGGTTCACGCCATGGAGGTTACGACACCGCTCGCTCCCTGGGCACTGCAACCTCGGCTGGGCCAGTGTTCCGGAATGACCCTCACGCGTTAGTCAGCCGGCGCCGAGGGGGCGGCTCACAGCGCCCCCTCGGTCAGCTTAGGCGTGGTGGTCGCTGCTAGGCGGAACAGTCGGGCAGAGCGGCCTCCAAGACCGGGAGCACGATGTCGTCGAAGTGATCGATCCCGGTGCCGTTCGAGAGCACATTGTCGTTGGGGTTGTTGTGCGCGAGCACGCCGGGACCATTGGTCAGGCCTCCCGCTACGCCAACCCCGAGGGCGAAGTACAGCGGCAGCTTCGGATTCGCAGCGACGGCAGCGTCGTATGCGTTCTGGAGGCAGGGCGCGAGCTGTGTGGGTGCTCCGAAGAACTCGAGGATCTGCGTGATCCCGTTTCCGCCGTCGGTCATGTCGAAGTAGAGCCACCGGCCCGAGTTGTTTGCCGACTGCTGGAGGCCTTGGGCCGACGAAGAGACGCGCATGCAGTCGAATGCCAGGGCAGAGCTGGCCAGTGTGAGCGCGACCACAGCTACGCCGACGAACAACGCCAAACGGTGCTTCATCTGTTTCCCCCTTCTGAATTTTGGTGCCGCAATAGCCAACGGCCGAGTTAGCCCCAGAACTAAGCCATGCCGTGCCAGCCCCTGTCAAGCGCGTAGCTGGAGTTACTTGCGCGATGCGACGCGCGTGCGCTGCCTCGCCGCCAGCGGGTCGCCTGGGCGAGCGCCCTCGCCCGAGGCCGGCTCCTAGTTCCAGACCTTGACTTCGCGGTAGAGCGTGTCCCGCTGCACGGGGACCTTGCCCATGCTCTTGATCAGGTGGACGAGCTCCTCGGCGCTCGTGCGGTGGGTCGTGCCGGCGGCCGAGACGACGTTCTCCTCGATCATCACCGAGCCGAGGTCGTCGGCGCCGAAACCCAGCGCGACCTGGCCGATCTTCTTCCCCTGCGTCACCCAGGACGAGCCGATGTGCGGCACGTTGTCGAGGTAGATGCGCGAGACAGCCTGCGTCAGCAGGTAGTCGAACGAGGTCGGCCGCGCCTCGACCGGCACCAGCGAGACGAGCCGATTGCCGTCGTCCTGGAAGGTCCAGGAGAAGAAGGCACGGAAGCCGCCCGTCTCGTCCTGCAGCTCGCGGATCCGCCGCAGGTGCTCGACCCGCTCTTCGAGCGTCTCGACGTGGCCGTACATCATCGTGGCCGTCGTCGAGATCCCGAGCCGGTGCGCCTCGCGCATCACGCCGAGCCACTCTTTCGTGTTGACTTTCTTCGGCGCGATGATGTCGCGCACGCGGTCGACGAGGATCTCGGCGCCGCCGCCGGGGATCGAGTCGAGCCCCGCGTCGCGCAGCCGCGCGAGCGTCTCGGGGACGGTCAGCTTCGAGCGCCGCGCCGCGTGCACGATCTCGGAGGGCGAGAGCGCGTGCAGATGGATCCGGTACCGCGACTTGATCGAGGAGAAGAGGTCCTCGTAGTAGTCGACGCCGAGATCGGGATGGTGGCCGCCCTGCATGAGCAGGCCGGTGCCGCCGAGGGCGAGCGTCTCCTCGATCTTCTTGAAGATGACCGGCTTCGGCAGCAGGTAGCCCTCGCGCTGGTCGCCGGGCCGGCGGTAGAAGGCGCAGAAGTCGCAGTCGGTGACGCAGACGTTCGTGTAGTTGAGGTTGCGGTCGATGATGAACGTCACGCGATCGGGGTCGTGCAGCCGGTTGCGGATCTCGTTCGCGGCGCGGCCGACGGCGACGAGATCGCGCGAGCGGAGCAGCTCGGCCGCGTCCTCGTCCGTGAGCCGCTCGCCCGACACGGCGCGCTCGAGGATCTCGGCGACGGGTGTCCGTTCGGCGACGCTCATGCGACCGCCGCACCCGCGGTGGTCTGGACGAAGCGGAGCTCGGGCACCGTCTCGAGCAGCCCGGCGTCACGCGCGAGCTCGAGGAACGTGTAGAGCCCCGCGCGCTCGCGCGGGCCGAAGCGATAGCGGAGCTTCTCGAAGTAGCGCGCGAGGAACCCGGCGGGATAGCCGTACCGCTCGGCCGCCTCGTACGCGAGCTGCTGGGGCTCCGCGCGCGCAAGCCGCACCGAGGAGACGAGCGCGTCCTCCAGCTCGGCGAGCCCGTCCGCGAGCGGCTCCGGACACGCCCAGACGGCGAACACCATGGGCAGCCCCGTCCGTTCGAGCCAGAGCCGGCCGAGGTCGTGGTGCGGCGTCGGATCCTCGAACGCCGAGCGCAGTGCGGCGTCGCCGATCAGGAGCTTCGCCTCCGCTTCGCCGGTCTCGTACGCCTCGAGCGGCGCCTGCTCGGCCTCGGGCAGGAGCACCTTCGTCAACGCGACCGACGTTGCCGACTCCGGCGTCACGGCGACGGTTCCGACCCGCTCGAGCGGGACGCGCGACACGAGCTGGATCGAGTCGACCGCTCCCTCCGAGGCGACACAGAGCCGCGGCAGCAGCCGCAGAGCGTCGGCATGGCGCGCGTACTCGATGGACGAGATCGGAGCCGTGTCGAGCTCGCCGGCCACGAGCAGCCGGTTCAGCTCCGTCGGGACGCCCTGCACCTCCTCCACCTCGGCATCGACCCGGTAGAAGACCGGCGCCATGTTCACGTAGGCGATGCGGCCGAGCCTCACCATCGGCGGATCTCGTTGTAGAGGCTGTCGCGCTGGACCGGGATGCGGCCGGCATCGCGCACGAAGCGGACGAGCTCGGCCACCTTCTGCTCGGTGCCGGCGCTCGCGCCCGCCGCCTGGAAGATCTTCTCACGCACGACCGTGCCCTGGACGTCGTCGGCGCCGAAGTGGAGCGCGACCTGGGCGAGCGGGAGGCCCATCATGATCCAGTAGGCCTTCACGTGCGGGACGTTGTCGAGCAGGAGCCGCGAGACGGCGATCACCTTCAGGTCGTCCGCGCCGGTCGTGAAGCGGAAGCCGCGGCGCTCGAAGACGGTGTTCTCCGGGTGGAACGCGAGCGGGATGAAGGAGAGGAACCCGCCGGTCCTGTCCTGCTGCTCGCGCAGCCGCAGGAG
>DATEPQ010000017.1:0-7589 GCA_035273125.1 Gaiellaceae bacterium | reverse complement strand
GGAGCCCGGGCCGACGGCGAGGACGCGGCCGCGCTGCGGCTTCTCCTTCGCGGTATCCGGAAGCACGATGCCGCTCGTCGTCGTCTCCTCCTCTTCGAGGACCTCGACGATGAGGCGGTCACCAAGTGGCTTCAGGTTCATACACAGCCTCCTGATTACTCTCAGTGACAGTTCCTGGCACTCTTCCCTTGCGAGTGCCGGGGCCATTGTACGTTCGGCACTCCGGCCGTGCAAGTGCCAACCGTCGACGGCTTGCTAGAACCGGACGCGTGGAACGGGAGTTCTCGGCAGGCGGTGTACTCGTGCGGACGATCCGCGGGCGGACAATGGTCGCGGCGATCCGGCCGCGCGGCAAGGAGCGCGTATGGGCACTGCCGAAGGGCCACATCGACGCCGACGAGTCCGCCGCCGAGACGGCGATGCGCGAGGTGCGCGAGGAGACGGGCGTCGAAGGCAGGCTCGTCGAGAAGCTCGGCGACATCCGCTACGTGTACACGGCCAACTGGGCGGGCCGGAAAGGCGAGCGGATCTTCAAGGTCGTGAGCTTCTTCCTGCTGCGGGCCGGCCGCGGACGGATCGGGGAGATCGACGAGGCGATGCGGATCGAGGTGGCCGAGGCGCGGTGGCTGCCGCTCGACGAGGCCCCGGGGCTGCTGTCCTACGACGGCGAGCGCAAGATGGCCGCGAAGGCGCTGGAGAAGCTCCGGTCGTGAACGCCCTGTCGATCGCCGACTACGAGCGCCTCGCCGAGGAGCGGCTCGAGCCGGGGCCGTGGGCGTACCTCTCCGGCGGCTCGGGGGACGAATGGACGCTGCGCGAGAACCGCGCCGCCTTCGCGCGGTGGACGTTCCGGCCCCGAGTGCTCTGCGACGTGTCCGAGATCTCGACGGCGACGACGGTGCTCGGCACGCGGATCGAGCTGCCGGTGGTCGTCGCGCCGGTCGCCTACCAGCAGCTCTACCACCGCGACGGCGAGTGTGCGACCGCGCGCGGGGCCGCGGCGGCGGGCACCGGAATCGCGGTCTCGACGTTCTCAACGCGGTCCCACGAGGAGATCGCTGCAGCCTCGCCCGGAGTCCTGCAGTGGTGCCAGCTCTACGTCTTCCAGGACCGGGGCGTCACGCGCGAGCACCTGGCGGAGGCCGCCGCAGGCGGCTGCAGCGCCGTCGTCCTCACAGTCGACACGCCGCGGCTCGCCCAGCGGGAGCGTGACCTGCGGGTCGGCTTCGAGATCCCGTCCGACCTGCCGCTCCCGTACGCCCGCGCCGCGATCGGCGTCGCCGCACACAATCCGGCCGACCAGTTCGCGCTGCTCGACGCCTCCGTCTCGTGGCGCGACCTGGAGTGGATCACGGGCGAGGCGAATCTGCCGGTCGTCCTCAAGGGAGTCGTCACCGCCGAGGACGCGGAGCTGGCCGTCGAGCACGGCGCCGAGGCGGTGATCGTCTCGAACCACGGTGGCCGCCAGCTCGACGGCGTTCCGGCGACGCTCGACGCGCTGCCCGAGGTGGCCGAGGCCATCGCAGGACGCGTCGAGATCTATCTGGACGGAGGCATCCGGCGCGGCACCGACGTCGCCAAGGCACTCGCCCTCGGCGCACGCGCGGTGCTCGCCGGCCGCGGCCCGGTCTTCGGCCTCGCAGCGGCGGGCGAGGACGGCGTGCGCCACGTGCTCGAGATCCTGCGCGACGAGCTGGCGCTGGCGCTGTGCCTGCTCGGCTGCACCTCTCCGGAGGAGGTCACGCGCGGGCACGTTCAACGAGCGGCCACGTAGCTGGCAGACTCCCCGAGCCACGATGTACGCGCTCAACTTCTACTCGCCGCTCGTCGCCGACCAGCTCCGGTCGGGCCGGAAGTCGGCCACGATCCGCCTCGGCGACAAGTCCGGGAAGTACAAGAAGGGCATGGTCGTGCGCGTGCTGTGCGGGGTGCGCTTCAGCCCGCGCGAGCACGTCTTCGACGCGGTGATCGACAAGGTCGAGGTGAAGACGCTCGGCGAGCTGTCGCCCCGCGAGATCGAGCACGACAACCCGGAGATCCGCCGCACCGACGAGATGGCCAACTTCCTCGGCCAGCTCTACAACCGCGAGGTCGAGCCCGGCGATCTCGTCACGGTCATCCGCTTCTCGCAGATCATGAGCGGGCCGGTCGTGCCCGGATTCCGCGAGGACGAGATCTTCTAGCGGCCAGCTCGACGAGCTGAGCGGCGAGCTCGACCGCCTCGTCGTCGTCGAGCGGCGCGAGGGCGCGCCAGGAGTGGAAGTCGGTGACGAGGCGAACGGCGGCCTCGACCCTGCGGTTGCGTCCGAGGCCTCTGGCGAGGGCGGAGCGCACGCCCTCGAGGTAGGCGCCGAAGCCGGGCTCGATCACGCGCCGCAACGAGGGGATGACCTCGGCGTCGCGCAGGACGTTCGCGGTCATCGACTCGGTCTCCCGGTACCAGGCGTACAGCTCCCGCAGCCCCTGGCGCAGATCGGTCCAGGCGTCGGGATCGGGGGCCGGGTGCTGCGTGGCCCAGTGCGCGGAGCACGCCGCGAAAAGCGCCGCGTCGTCGGGGAAGTGGTTGTAGACAGTCCGTCGCTGCACACCGGCCAGCCGGGCGACCTCGGCGATCGAGGTCGCGGCGGGGCCACGCTCCAGATGGAGCCGGGACGTCGCCTCGACGATCCGGCGCCGGGTGTCCTCGACCTGCTCGGCCCGTTGCTTCAGTTCGTACTTTCTCGTCATTTCGCTTTACAGAGTGTACACCGATCTGTTATACGTTCGCTATACAGCCCGTACAACGAAAGGAGTTGACCATGGACAGCGACACCGTCTACCTCTTCGATCTCGGCACGCGCTACCTGGTGGAAGGCGAGGGCTTCGCCCTCGTCGAGCACACACTCCCCCCACGTGCGCTCGGCTCTCCGCTGCACCGGCACACGAGCGAGGACGAGTACTCGTACGTCCTCGAAGGGCGGCTGGGCGCGCAGCTCGGGGACAACGTGGTCGAGGCCGCGCCGGGTGAGCTCGTGCAGAAGCCACGCGGACAGGAGCACGCGTTCTGGAACGCAGGCGACGAGCCGCTGCGGTTCCTCGAGATCATCTCGCCCGGCGGCTTCGCGCAGTACTTCCGCGAGCTCGCGCCCGTGCTCGCCGCCGGAGACAACGAGGGCGTACAGGAGATCGCGGCCAGCTACGAGCTCGAGATCGACTTCTCGACGATCCCCGTGCTCGCCGAGCGCTACGGCCTCAACGTCGCGGTGCCCGCCTGATCTTCGAGCCGAAGAGCTCGTCCGCACGCATCGGCGCGCCGCACTCCTCGCAGTCGACTACGGCGATCGAGGAGAACGGCGCGCCGCATCTCTTGCAGCGCCGCAGCAGCTCGCCGCCGCACTGCGGGCAGGTGTCGGGAACCTCTGCCTCGAACTCCTCGAACCAGCGGCGCGCGGCGCCGCAACCGAGACAGAATGCGACCCAGTCCCCCAGGACCTTCCGACGTTCCTCCCGCAGCCAATCCGCCGCCTTAGCCACGCGCTGACGATAGCCGTCGCCGTCGCCGCGATCTTCGGGTGCGGCGACGCGCCGGCCTACCACTCGACGCGCAGCAGCAGACTCGTTCACTTCACCCTGCACAGCCGGCTGACGCACCGCGACCTGCACGAGACCCTCGTGGTCCCGCCGCGCCACGGCCGCTTGCTGCTCGTGCTCCTCCACGGTTACCACGCGAACCCGTCCCAGTTCCTCACCCAGCCGGTCTTCGACACGCTGGCCGCGCTCCGCACGCGTGCGCCGGAGCTCCTGCTGCTCGACGGCGGCTCGGACAGCTACTGGCACGACCGAGCCGACGGCCGCTGGGGCTCGATGGTCCTGCGGGAGGCGATTCCGGCGGGGATCGCCCGTACGCATGCACGGCGGGTGGCAATCGGCGGCATCTCGATGGGCGGCTACGGAGCGCTGCTCCTCGGCTCGAGGCACCCCGCGAGATTCTGCGGCGTGGGAGCGCAGTCGCCGGCGCTGTGGCTGAGCGCAGGAGCGACGGCCCCGGGCGCCTTCGACGACGCGGAGGACTATGCGCGCAACAACGTCTTCCGGCTACGACCGCCACACCCGCTCTGGATCGACCTCGGTGCGAGCGACCCGTTTCGCACCGCCACCCTCGCGTATGCGAGGCGCGCGCACGTCCAGGCCCACATCGGGCCGGGCGGCCACGACGCCGCGCTCTGGAACGCCTTCACGCCGAAGTTCCTACGCTTCTTCGCGCGTGCCTGCGCCTGACCCGAAGATCGAGCTCCACGTCCACCTGGAGGGGACGGTGCGGCCGGACACGCTCCGCACGATCGCGAAGCGGAACGACTACGCGCTGCCCGACGATCTCGAGTCGCTCTACCGCTTCCGGGACTTCGCCCACTTCATCGAGGTCTGGATCCTCACCACGAACGCGCTTCGCACCGCCGAGGACTTCTGCCAGGTCGTGACCGACTACGCCGGCGAGGCCGCGTCGCACGGCGCGGTCTATCTCGAGGGGATCTTCTCGCCGGCGGAGCGCGTCGTCCGGGGCGTCGACTGGGACGAGATCTTCAGCGGCTACTGCGACGGCGCGCAGCAGGCGCGCGAGCTGCACGGGGTCGAGGTGCGGCTGACCCCGGACATCTACCGTGGCGCGACGCCCGGGCAGGCCGAGCAGGTCGTCCGGTACTCGGCCAGGTACAGGGAACGGGGTGTCGTGGCCGTCGGGCTCGGCGGGCTCGAGGCGGACTTCCCGCCCGAGGAGTACGAAGGAGCGTTCGCGCTCGCCCGCTCGCTCGGACTCGCCTCCGTCCCCCACGCAGGCGAGGCTGCCGGTGCGCCTTCCGTCCGCGGCGCACTCGATGCGCTCGCCGCCGACCGGATCCGGCACGGAATCCGCTCCGTCGAGGATCCGGGTCTCGTAGCGGAGCTCGCCGGCCGCGGGACCGTGCTCGACGTCTGTCCGCTCTCGAACCTCCGCACCGGCGTCGTCCGGTCGCTCGAGGAGCACCCGCTGCCGCAGCTCGTCGCCGCAGGCGTCCGCTGCTCGATCTCGACCGACGACCCGGCCATGTTCGACACCGACCTGACCCGCGACTACGAAGCCGCGGCCTCGCTCGGCGTCTCCGCGCAGGCAGCGTACGAAGCGGGGCTCGCCGGGGCGCTCTGCGACGACGAAACGCGACTGCGTCTACGGCAGATCGGCGATGCCTTCGCGTGGGATCGTTAGATTTCGCCCGATGGCCATCGCAAGAGAGGCAGGCCCGGTCGGATCGCTCCACGAGGTGCGCGAGGCGGGCCTTGATCGCGAGGACCTGCTCGGCATCTATCGCAACATGCTCGTCACCCGCGGCGTCGAGGAGCGCGGCCACATCCTCTATCGCCAGGGCAAGATTCCCGGCTCGTTCTACACGGGCCGCGGCAACGAAGCCGCGTCGGTCGGCGTCGCCACCGCGATGGGTCCGGACGACGTCGGCACCCCGCTGCACCGCGACATGGGCGTCCACATCACGCGCGGCGTCGAGCCGTGGCGGATCTTCGCCCAGTACATGGGCCGGCAGGACGGGCCCACGCACGGCCGCGACGGCAACGTGCACATGGCCGACTCGCAGCTCGGGCTGATCGCGATGGTCAGCCACCTGCCCGCGATGCTCCCCGTGGCCACCGGCTGTGCGCTCGCCTTCCGGATCCGCGACGAGTCGCGTGTGGCGGTCGGCTGGTTCGGCGAGGGCGCCTCCGCCCGTGGCGACGCGCACGAGTCCATGACCTTCGCCGGCACGCGCAAGCTGCCGATCGTCTTCGTCTGCGACAACAACCAGTTCGCGTACTCGACGCCGTCCCATCTCGAGTACGCGACCGAGCACGTCGCCGACCGCGCCGAGGCGTACGGCTTCGAGGGAGTCGTGGTCGACGGCACCGACGTCCTCGCCGTCTACCGCGAGGCGAAGCGCGCGATCGACAAGGCGCGCGCCGGCGGCGGGCCGACGCTGCTCGAGTGCCTGACGCTGCGCATGGAGGGGCACGCCGTCCACGACGACGCGTTCTACGTCCCGAAGCCGATGTTCGAGCGCTGGGCCGAGTCGGACCCGATCGAGCGCTTCCGCACCTGGCTGCGCGCCAACGCCGACCTGAGTGACGACGAGGAGGACGAGATCGCCGGCGGGGTGAAACGCCTCCTCACGGCCGCGCTCGAGCGTGCCGACGAGTCGCCGCAGCCGGATCCAGCCACCCTCACGCAGGGCGTCTTCGCGTCGCCCGAGGATCTCGACACCCCGCACCACAAGTAATGGCCGAGCTCACGTACCTGCAGGCGATCTCGGACGGGCTCCGCACCGAGATGCGGCGCGACAAGCGCGTCTTTTTGATCGGGGAGGATGTCGGCGTCTACGGCGGCGCCTTCAAGGTTTCGCTCGGCTTCCAGGAGGAGTTCGGTCCCTGGCGTGTGATCGACGCCCCGCTCGCCGAGACCGCGATCGTCGGCGGTTGCACCGGCGCCGCGATCATGGGCATGCGCCCCGTCGCGGAGATGCAGTTCGCGGACTTCATCTCCTGCGCCTGGGACCAGCTCGTCACCGTCGCTGCGAAGCAACGCTGGCGCGCGGGCACGCCGGTGCCGATGGTCGTGCGCCTGCCGTCGGGCGGCGGCTTCTCGGGCGGGCCCTTCCACTCCCAGAACCCGGAGTCGTCGTTCGCGCACATCCCCGGCCTCAAGTGCGTCTGCCCCGCCACGCCGGAGGACGCGAAGGGCCTGCTGATCAGCGCGATCGAGGATCCAAGCCCGGTTCTCTACTTCGAGCACAAGCACCTCTACCGGCGCATCAAGGGCGAGGTGCCGGAGGAGCGCTACACGACTCCGCTCGGCAAGGCTCGCATCCACCGGGAGGGTGACGACCTCTCGGTGATCACGTGGGGCGCGATGGTCTACACCGCCGACGAGGCGGCACAGCAGCTCTCCTCCGACGGCGTCTCGGTCGAGGTCGTCGATCTGCGCACCGTGATGCCGTGGGACAAGGCGGCCGTGCTCGAGTCGGTGCGGAAGACGTCGAAGGTGCTCGTCCTGCACGAGGACACTCGCACCGGCGGCTTCGGCGGCGAGATCGCCGCGACCATCGCCGAGGAGGCGTTCGAGGACCTCGACGCGCCCGTGAAGCGGCTCGCCGCTCCCGACACGCCGGTCCCGTTCTCGCCCACGCTCGAGAAGGCATACATCCCGCAGGTCGAGGACGTCGCCGGCGCCCTGCGCGAGCTGGCGGAGTACTAGGAAGGGAGCTCATGGCCACGGAGACCGCAGTCGACGTTGTAATGCCGCAGATGGGCGTGTCCGTCTCGGAGGGGACGATCACGCGCTGGCTGAAACAGGAGGGCGAGCAGGTCGAGGCCGACGAACCGCTGCTCGAGATCTCCACCGACAAGGTCGACACCGAGGTGCCGAGCCCCGCCTCCGGGACGCTGACGCAGATCCTCGTCCAGGAGGGCGAGACCGTCGACGTCGGAACGAAGCTCGGCCAGATCGGCGGCAGCGCCGGCGGCGAAGCTCCCGCCGCGGAGACCACGCCCGAGCCCGAGTCCGCACCGCCGCCCGAGCCGGCCACCGCGCAGGC
>DATEPQ010000016.1:0-10634 GCA_035273125.1 Gaiellaceae bacterium | reverse complement strand
GGGGACTACGACGATCCGGCCGTCGGCGTGTGCCGTGCCGCGACGACGAGCAGCAGGGCGGCGGGTATCAGGAGGAAGCCCACCGACGCGCTTCCGATCACGACGAACGCCCACAGCAGCACAACCGACGACCAGGCGAGGCGCGTTCCCCAGCTGCTATCCCGCGAACAACGCAAATGCAGTCCCAGCCAAGCCATGACCGCGAGAACGAGGGGAATGCACAACATCCAGACGACCCACAACCCGTTCACTTCCACGAGCGTGTGCGTCGTCGCGACCGTCGTGCCGGACGAGCTCGACTCCTCGCCGCTGTAGACCGGAGCGAGAAAGGCCACCGGTAGCAGTGCGAGAGCACAGGCCACTCCGCCCGTAGCCAGGAAGAAGGGAGCCCGACCTCGTCGAGGCGGCTTCACGTCGCTCATTCTCCGAAGATGCTAACTCGCCGGTCCCGGGGAGACCCGGTGGAGCGCTCGAGCGGTTTGATTACGCTCAGACGCAACATGACGAGGGAGATGAGCAATGGACGTTGACGTCGCCGTCCTGGGAGGCGGCCCCGGCGGCTACTCGGCCGCCATCCGCGCCGCACAGCTCGGCGCGAAGGTCGCCTGCATCGAGCGGGAGCCCGAGCTCGGGGGCACGTGCCTGCGCGTGGGCTGCATCCCGACCAAGGCGTGGGTGCAGACCGCGTTCGCGCTCAAGGAGGCCGAGGAGTCGTTCGGGAAGTTCGGCGTCACGGTGGGGGAGCCAAAGCTCGATTTCGCGGCCTCGAACGCCTGGAAAGCCGGGGTCGTCCAGCAGATGACCTCGGGTGTTGCGAGCCTGTTCAAGGCGAACGGCGTCGAGTGGGTGCAGGGCTCCGGCCGCTTTACCGACGCGAACACGATCGCGGTCGAGGGCGGGGAGGACGTCTCCTTCAGGTCGGCGGTCATCGCGACCGGCTCGTACCCGCTTCGCCCGCCGATCGACGGTCTCGACTCGTCCCGCTGCGTCGACTCGACCGGGTTGCTCGCGCAGGAGCAGGTGCCGGGCCGGCTCGTCATCCTCGGCGGTGGCATCATCGGCTGCGAGTTCGCCTCGATCTTCAAGCGCTTCGGCAGCGAGGTGACGATCGTCGAGATGCTCGACTCGCTCATCCCGCAGGAGGACGCCGACGCGGCGAAGGAGTTGAGGAAGCAGTTCGAGAAGCGCGGCATCGTGCTTCAGCTCGGCAAGCAGTGCACGAAGGTCGAGGACGGCGGCTCGCAGCTCACCGTCCACTACGGCGACGGCGAGACGGTCCAGGCCGACCTGATGCTCGTCTCCGTCGGCCGGGGCCCGCTCGTCGAGGGAATCGGGCTCGAGGAGGCGGGCGTCGCCTACGACCGGCGCGCCGGTGTCACGACCGACGACCACCGGCGTACCAGCGTCCCGCACATCTACGCCGTCGGCGACTGCGCCGGCTACTGGCAGCTCGCGCACACCGCGTTCCGCGAGGGCGAGATCGCGGCCGAGAACGCGACCGGCCACGAGGCCACGTTCGACAACCGCGCCATTCCGCGCCCGATCTACACGGATCCCGAGATCGCTGCCGTCGGCCTCACCGAGTCCGAGGCGCGCGAGCAGTACGGCGACGACGTCGCGGTCGGCCAGTTCCCGTGGATCGCGAACGCGCGCGCCGTGATGCAGGACGAGACGGTCGGCTGGGTCAAGTCGATCCACGAGACCCGCTACGGGGAGCTCCTCGGACTCGTCATGGTGGGCCCGCACGTGACCGACATGGTCGAGGCCGGAGTCGTCGCGATCGACGCGGAGTCCACGGTGGAAACCGTCGCGGACGGCATCGCGCCGCATCCGACGCTCTCGGAGGCGATCAAGGAAGCAGGGCTCGTCGCGCTCGGCCGCGCCATCCACATCCCGAACCGCAAGCGGCGCGCGGCGGCCCCTGCATAAAGCTGCTCGACCGCGGAGAGGAGGTACGCATGAGCATCGTTAATAAACGCAACGCCGTCGTCGGTTTCCTGGCCATCAAGGTCGGAAAGCGCGTCGCGCGCAAACAGGCCAAGCAGGCCGCAGGGAGGCTGATTCCCTGGGGCAACAAGAGCAAGAAGAAGAGCGACAAGCAGAACGACTAGCTTTCCGCTGTGAGCCTCTTCCGCTCCTCGATCGACGGCCTCGTCCCGTACGAGCCGGGCAAGCCGGTCGAGGCGGTGCAGCGGGAGCTCGGGTTGGAGCGCGTCGTCAAGCTGGCCTCGAACGAGGGGCCGTTCCCACCGTTTCCGGCTGCGCTCGAGGCGATGCAGCGTGCCGCGCTCGAGCTCAACCGCTATCCGGACGGCGGCGCCTGGTCGCTGCGCACCGAGCTCGCCGAGCGGTACGGCGTCGCCTTCGAGGAGCTGATCGTCGGCGCCGGTGCCGACGGGATCATCGACCTCCTCGCGCAGGCGACACTCGACCCCGGGGACGAGGTGGTGTGCGGCTGGCCCTCGTTCCCGAGCTACGTCCTCACGGCCGCGAAGCTCGGCGCCGAGGCGCGGCGCGTGCCGCTGCGCGAGCACACGTACGACCTCGAGGGTCTGCTCGCCGCGATCGGCCCGCGGACGAAGCTCGTCTACGTCTGCCACCCGAACAACCCGACCGGGACGGCGAACGGCCGGGACGAGCTCGTCCGGTTCCTCGACCGGCTTCCCGAGCACATCCTCTGCGTCCTCGACCAGGCGTACTTCGAGTACATCGACGACCCGGACTACGTGGACGGGCTCGAGCTCTTCCGTGAGGGGCGCCGGATCGCGGTGCTGCGCACCTTCTCGAAGATCTACGGGCTCGCGGGCCTGCGGGTCGGCTGGGGCGTCGCTCCGGCGGACGTCGCCGCGGCGACGAGCAAGGTGCGGCGCGCGTTCGACGTGGCGTCGACCGCCCAGGCCGCCGCGCTCGCGAGCCTCGACGACGCCCAGGAGATCGCGCGGCGCCGGGCGCTGAACGCGACGGGTCGCGACCGGCTCGCCGAGATCCTGCGCAGCCACGGACTCGAGCCGGCCGGGCCGTCCCTCGGCAACTTCCTCTTCGCCGACGTGGACGGCGGCCGAGCGTTGTTCGAGCGTCTGCAGCGCGAGGGCGTCATCGTGCGTCCCCTCGACGGCTTCGGAGCCCCGGAGGCGATTCGCGTCACCGTCGGCACGCCCGAGGAGATCGAGTTTTTCGCTGTCGGTTTGGGACACGTCCTTTCGGGCGTCTCGTAACCAGCCAGCATCGGTGGTACTTTCGGGCGAGCCGTGAGGCTCTCGTCCGCCCAGCTCACGCCGCTCAGGCTGCCGGGGTTCCGGAGCCTGTTCTTCGCGACGCTCGCCTCGAGCGCTGGGACGCTTCTCGCCGCCGTTGCGCTCGTGATCGACGTCCAGCAGCGGACGGACTCCGGCCCCTGGGTCGCCGCGGTGGCCATCGTCGAGTTCCTGCCGACGGTGGTCGTCGGGCTCCTGCTCGGCCCGCTGCTCGACCGGCTCGACCGCCGGTCGCTGATGATCGCCGCCGACGCCGTTCGGGTGGGCATCTTCGTGGCGTTGCCGTTCGCCCCGAGCGCGGCCTGGATCGTCGGCCTCGCAGCCGCCGCCGGTCTCGCGACCGGCTTCTTCCGCCCGGCCGTCTACGCGGGGATCCCGAACCTCGTCCCCGACGCGGAGCTGCCCAACGCGAACGCGCTGCTGCAGACCGTCGAGAACCTGAGCTGGGCGTTCGCGCCGGTGCTCGGCGGCGCCCTCGCCAGCGCGGCCGGCCCGTCGGCCGCGTATGCGATCAACGCGGCCTCGTTCGCCGTCTCGATCGTGCTCCTGGCGCGGATCCCGTCGCGGCTGCTGCAGAGCGAACGCGCCCTCTCGCGGGGGCACTGGCGCGATCTGCGCGACGGCTTCGGCGCGACGCTCCGCTCCCCCTCGATGCGGGCCGTGCTCGTCGCCTGGGGCATCGCCTCCCTGGCGACGGGTGCTGCCAACGCGGTGGAGATCTTCCTCGCGAAGCACACGTTCTCGTCCGGCAACCTCGGCTACGGATTCCTCTACGGCGCGATGGGCGCCGGCCTCGTGGTCGGCAGCTTCGCCAGCGCGGCGGTGCTGTCCCGATCGGGCGTCGCGCGCACTTACGGTGCGAGTCTTACCCTGATGGCGATGGGCTATGTCGGAGCGGCGGCGAGCCCCAACGTCTGGATCGCTGCCGTTTGCGTCCTGGTCTCCGGAGTCGGCAATGGCGCGGCGATCGCCTGCAACGCCTTGCTCGTCCAGCGCGGGACCTTCGACCTCGTGCGCGGCCGCGCGCTGACCTTCGTGATGAGCATCACCTACGTCCTCGTCGGTGCCGGCAACGGAGTCGGCGGGCTTCTCCTCGACCCGGTGGGCTCCCGCTGGATCTGGGGAGCCTGCGGTGGGATGCTCGTGGTCGCCGCGGTCGCCGGACGGCTGATGGCGCGCAAGCTCGGCAGCGAGACCCCCGCCGAGGCGGAGGTACGAGCCGAGCCCGCGCGCGTGGCAGCCGCCCACTAGAGTCCGCGCGGTGCCGGGCCGCCGAGACTGGACGCGTGGGGACCTCGCGGCCGGCGTCCGGGAGGGCGACCGGCGTGCGCTCGCCCGCACGATCTCGCTCGTCGAGGACGGCGACCCGCTCGCGTACGGCGTCGTCGCCGACCTCTACCCCCAGACCGGCTCCGCGTACTCGGTCGGTGTCACAGGCCCGCCGGGCGTGGGGAAGTCGAGCCTCGTCTCGGCGCTGATCCGCCACGTCCGAGAGCGCGAGGCCACCATCGGGGTCGTCTCGGTCGACCCCTCGAGCCCGTTCTCGCACGGCGCACTGCTCGGCGACCGGATCCGGCTCAGCGACCACTTCCTCGACCCCGACGTGTTCATCCGCTCGATGGGGACGCGCGGCCATCTCGGCGGTCTCGCCGAGGCCGCGCTGCAGGCACTGCTCGTGCTCGACGCCGCGGGCAAGGACGTCGTCTTCCTCGAGACGGTGGGAGCGGGGCAGAGCGAGGTCGAGGTGATCGGTATCGCCGACACCGTCCTGCTCGTGCTCATGCCCGGCTCGGGCGACGCGGTGCAGGCGTTGAAGGCCGGGATCATGGAGATCCCCGACGTGATCGCGATCAACAAGATGGATCACCCGGCCGCGAAGACGATGCTCAACGAGGTGCGCTCGATTCTTGCGCTCGACCGCAGCGGCGACTGGACCCCGCCGATCGTCCTCACCGAGGCGGTGCGCGGCGAGCACGTGGCGGAGCTGTGGGAGAAGGTCGAGGAGCACCGCGCGTTCCTCGAGCAGAGCGGGCAGCTGGAGGAGCGGCGCCGGGCGAATCTCGCGCGCGAGGTCTTCGCGGTCGCGGCGAGCCGGGCAGGTCGCCACCTCGAGCAGGCGGTCGCCGACGACGCCGAGCTGCGGCGGCTGCTCGCCGAGGTGCAGGCGCGGGAGCTCGACCCGCTGAGCGCGGTACGGGAGATACTCGAGAAGGTGTTCCGGATCCACGATGGCGACACGAACAGCACCCGGCCTTCCTGAGATCGAGCGCGCGCGGGAGCGGCTCCACGGAGTCGCGCGCGTCACGCCGGTCTTCCCGTCCGAGACGCTGTCGCGGCTTGCGGGCCGACCGGTGATCCTCAAGGCCGAGAACCTCCAGCGGACGGGCTCGTTCAAGATCCGCGGCGCCTACGTCAAGCTGTCGAGCCTCGAGTCCGAGCGGCTCCGGGCGGGCGTCGTCGCAGCGAGTGCCGGCAACCACGGCCAGGCGGTCGCGTGGGCGGCGCGCGAGCTCGGCGCGCCCGCCCGGATCTTCATGCCGCAGGACTCGCCGATGGCCAAGGTCGATGCGACGCGCAACTACGGCGCGGAGGTCGACCTCACGGGGGCCGGTTTCGAAGAGAGCCTCGAGGCCGCGTTCGCGTACGCGGAGCAGGAAGGCCCCGAGTTCATCCACCCGTACCTCGACACGTACGTCATGTCCGGCCAGGGCACGATCGGGCTGGAGCTCGCGGAGCAGGTCGACGAGCTCGAGGCGGTCGTGCTCCCCATCGGTGGCGGCGGGCTGGCGTCGGGCATCTCCATCGCCTTGCGCGCCGTGAGGCCGGGGCTGCGGATCGTCGGCGTGCAAGCGGCGGGCACGCGGCCGGGCGGATCGGGCTACACGATCGCCGACGGAATCGCGGTCAAGGAGCCGGGCGAGGTGACGATGGGCATTCTCGACCGGACGCTCGACGACATCGTCACGGTCGACGACGAGCAGATCGCCGAGGCGATCGTGCTGCTGGCCGAGCGGACGAAACTCGTCGTCGAGGGTGCGGGCGCCGCCAGCGCAGCCGCGGTCCTCCAGGATCTCGTCGGCGGCGGCTCCGGGCCGGTGCTCGCGCTCCTCTCCGGCGGCAACATCGACGCCTCGCTCATGGTGCAGGTCATGCGGCGCGGGCTCGCGCTCGCCGGCCGCTACCTCGTGGTGCGCACACGTGTGCTCGACCGGCCCGGAGAGCTCGCGAAGCTGCTCGACCTGCTCGCGGGGGAGCGGGTGAACGTGGTGGAGGTCGAGCACCAGCGGGAGGCGGCCGGGATCCCCGTCGGCTACACGGGCGTCGAACTCACCCTCCTCACGCGCGATCCGGAGCACGAGGAGCAGCTCCTCTCCCAGATGGCCGAGTGGGGCTACCCGGTCGAGCGCCTCGACTGAGGACCCGGGCGATGTCCCTTGCGGACCGGTCCGGTGTCTGACACCGGGACCTGGCCGGACCAGGCGTGCCGCAGTCGAAGTTCGGCTCAACCAGGCCGTAAACCCGTCCTCTTAGGACACGTCCGGTGTCTGACACCGGACGTGTCTCGCGGGGCGAGGTGCGCGCACAGCGTCCGCTCGTCTCGGACGGGACGGCGACCTAGACTCCGTGCGGATGCGCTTCTGCCCGGTCTGCAACGAGGAGAACGCCGAAACTGCGCGCTTCTGTCAGGCGTGCGGCGCCGCGCTCACGAGCGAGCCTCCGCGTGAGGAGCGCAAGGTCGTCTCCGTGCTCTTCGCCGACCTCGTCGGCTTCACCTCGCGCGCCGAGCAGCTCGATCCGGAGGACGTCCGCGCAATCCTCGCGCCGTACTGGGAGCGGCTGCGCGGTGAGCTCGAGCAGCGCGGCGGCACCGTGGAGAAGTTCATCGGCGACGCGGTGATGGCGCTCTTCGGCGCGCCGGTCGCGCACGACGACGACCCGCTCCGGGCAGTCGGCGCCGCCCTCGCGATCCGTGACTGGGCTCGCGAGGAGGAGGACCTCCAGGTGCGCATCGCCGTCAACACCGGGGAGGCGCTCGTCCTGCTCGGCGCCCGTCCCGGCGAAGGGGAGGGGATGGCGGCCGGCGACGTCGTGAACACGACGGCTCGGCTTCAGACCGCTGCGCCGGTCAACGGCGTGCTCGTCGGGGAGACGACCTATCGCGCGACCCGTGACGTCATCGAGTACGCCGAGCACGAACCGGTCGCTGCGAAGGGTAAGACCGAGCCGATAGCGGTCTGGGAGGCGGTGCAGGTGCGCTCCCGGCTCGGCATGGACGTCGAGCGCTCGACGCTGCCGCTCGTCGGCCGCACGCGGGAGCTCGGCGTGATCGTCGAGGCCTTCGAGCGGGCAAAGTCCGAGCGCGAGCCGCAGCTCGTGACGCTCGTCGGCGTTCCCGGCATCGGCAAGTCGCGTCTCGTCGGCGAGTTCTTCTCCCACCTCGAGAGCTCGCCGGATCTCGTCTGGTGGCGGCAGGGTCGTGCGATGCCCTACGGCGACGGAGTCAGCTTCTGGGCAGTGGCCGAGATGGTGAAGGCGCAGGTCGGGATCGAGGAAAACGATTCGCCGGAGGTTTGCGAGGTGAAGGTGCGCGCGAGCGTCGAGCAGCTCGTGCCGGACGAGGCCGAGCGCGAGTGGGTGACCGATCACCTGCTGCCGCTCGTCGGCGTCGAGCACGGCGGAGCGGCCGGTGACAGCGCGCCGGCGTGGCGGGCGTTCTTCGAGAGCCTCGCCGAGCGGCGTCCGCTCGTCATGGTCTTCGAGGACATGCACTGGGCCGACGACGGCCTGCTCGACTTCATCGACCATCTCGTCGACTGGGCGACAGGCGTGCCGATCCTCGTTATCGCCACGGCGCGGCCGGAGCTCCTCGACCGGAGGCAGGCGTGGGGCGGCGGCAAGCTGAACGTCTCGACGATCGCGCTCACGCCGCTGAGCGACGAGGAGGCGGCGCAGATCATCCACGGCGTCCTCGACCAGGCCGCCCTGCCCGCGGAGACGCAACACGCCCTGCTCGAGCGCGCCGGCGGGAATCCGCTGTACGCCGAGCAGTTCGCGCGCCTCTTCATGGAGCGCGGTTCGGCGGACGATCTGCCGCTGCCCGAGACGGTTCAGGGTCTGATCGCTGCGCGGCTCGACGGGCTCTCCCCGGAGGAGAAGCGGATCGTCCAGGACGCCTCGGTCTACGGCAAGGTCTTCTGGGCCGGCGCCGTGGACGCGGCGGAGGGCGCGCTGCACTCGCTCGATCGCAAGGGGATCCTGCGTCGCGAGCGCCGCTCAGCCGTCGGGGGCGAGACGCAGTACGTGTTCCGGCATGTGCTCGTCCGTGACGTCGCCTACGGCCAGATCCCGCGCTCGGCGCGTGGCGAGAAGCACCTGGCCGCGGCCGACTGGATCGAGGCGCTCGGCCGTGCCGACGACCACGCCGAGCTCGTCGCGCACCACCTCTCGGCAGCGGCCGAGCTCGGGGTCGAGGTGGGCGAACGCGCACGGCTCACGTTCAGGCGCGCCGGCGACCGCGCTCGTGCGCTCGGCGCCTGGCCCGCGGCGGAGCGCTACTACGCCCAGGCCCTCGAGTCGTGGCCGACCGGTGACCCGGAGTATCCGCGTGTCATCGCGGCGTTCGCCGAGGCGCGCGGTCGCGCCACGGGAGAGACCGAGCAGCTCGCCGCCGCACTCGACGCGCTCGAAGCCGCAGGGCTGTGGGAGGAGGCTGCGCAGCTCGCGGCCGCCGGCGCGATGATGGTGTGGTACGCGACTGGCGATCCCCGCTCGTTTCTGGAGCGCGGGCTGCAGCTGCTCGACGGCCGTCCGGGGTCGTCGGTTCGGGGGCAGCTGCTGGCGGAGAGCGCGCGTGTTCACTGGTTCCGCGGCGAGTACGAGCGCGCGCAGGAGGAGCTCGCCGCAGCCTCGGAGCTTCTCCCCGAACAGGGATCGAACGATCTGCGGGCGACGCTGCTCACCCTGCAGGGTGTTGTTGCGATGTGGGACGGCGACCTCGACGCGGCACGACGCTTGACGGACGCGGCGATCGAGGTCGCGCCGATCGGGGCGTCATCGCGCTTCCGGGCGCTCGCCAATCGCGCGATGTTCGAGTGGGCCGAGGGAGACATCGTCGGGCAGGAACCGCTGCAGGCGGCCGCCGTGGAGGAGGCGGAGCGGGCGGGTGACAGACCCAACCTGCGCTGGCTCCAGTTCACCGACATCCTCAACGCCTTCCTCTTCGGCCGCTGGGACGAGGCGCTGCGCCGGGCGGATGAGCAGGTCGCTCTCGGCCCGCACTACAGGCTCGCTGGCATCTTCAATCTCAAGGCGTACCTGCTGGCGGCGCGGGATCAGCTCGCTCCAGCTCGCGCCTGTCTCGACGAGGCACTGGCGCTGACCGAGAAGGTCCCCGACGCGCAATCGGCCATCCCGGGGTTTCTCGAGGCGGGCTGGGCCTCCCTCGTGCTCGGAGACGAGGATCTCGCCCGTCGGCTCGCTGAGCGGGCCTATCCGTTGGCACTGGGGATCGAGCATCGAGTGCCCGGCATCGACGCAAAGGTCGTCGTTCTGCTCATCCGCATGGGCGCGGCAGAGCGCTGGCATGCGATTCACGAGCGAGATGCGAAGACGCGCCGTGTCCGGGCTGGCCTCCTGCTGCTGGAGGGCCGCGTGGTCGAGGCGGCCGACGCGTGGGCTCTCGTGTCCCCGCACGACGAGGCCGTCACCAGGCTCGAGGCCGCGCGGCAGCTCGCCGCAGCGGGCCGCACGCGCGAGGCCGACGTCCAGCTCGAGCGCGGCCTCGCGTTCTTCCGGGCCGTCGGCGCGACGAAGATCGTGCGCGATGCGGAGGGCCTGCTCTCGGCAGCGTCCTCGTCGTAGCCTGCGAGCTCGTCCATACCGTTGGCCCCATGGGCGACGCAGGGGAGCGGCGGCGAGCCGGGATACGGCGCGGGCTGCCGTTCGGGATCGCGGTGTTCGCGATCTCGGTCTCGTTCGGAGTGCTCGCACACCCATTGATGGGGGCGGTTGCGCCGATCGTGATGTCCATCGTGGTCTTCTCGGGAGCTGCCCAGTTCGGCGCG
The DNA here is from genome assembly GCA_035273125.1 of Gaiellaceae bacterium. Lineage (GTDB taxonomy): Bacteria > Actinomycetota > Thermoleophilia > Gaiellales > Gaiellaceae > Palsa-739. The sequence continues at coordinate 316 of DATEPQ010000016.1, read as the reverse complement.
CTGGCAGTCCTCCTTGCGGGAGGGAGTGCCGGCGCGGCGATCGCGGCCGGCGTGCTGCTCAACGCGCGCTATCTCGCGATGGGGATCGCGCTCGCGCCGTCGCTGCGGGGTCGTGCGGTGTCGCGTGGAGCCTTTGCGCTTCCCTTGGTCGATGCGTCCTGGGCGGCGGCGAGCAGGGGCGACGGCACCTTCGACCCGTGGTACCTGGTCGGCGTCAGCATCCCGCAGTACGTCGGCTGGGTGCTGGGCACCGTGGTCGGTGTGCTGATCGGGTCACACCTCGGCGATCCGAACGCGCTCGGGCTCGACGCGCTCT
>DATEPQ010000015.1:0-7235 GCA_035273125.1 Gaiellaceae bacterium | reverse complement strand
ACGAGCGGCAGCTCGTCGACGAGCCCCGGGACCTCGGGGGCCTCGATCTCCGTCGCGACCAGCTCTCCCGGCTGGACCTGGACGGAAGCGATCGGCTCCCCTCCCTCACGGCGCCGCTCGAACACGGAGACGCGCGCCCCCATCCGTTCGAGTACGTCGAGCAGACCGGTGCGCCGCGGGTTGACGCCGAGGTCGTGGATCGTGAGGTCGCTGCCGGGCACGAGGGCCGCAGCGACGAGCAGCGGCGCCGCGGACGAGAAGTCGCCGGGCACAACGACCTCTTCGAGGCGCAGCGCGCCCGGCGGCTCGACGGTGACCGACGAGGCGCTGCGGCGTATGCGGACTCCGGCCGCCTCGAGCATGCGCTCGGTGTGGTCACGGGTCGGGATCCTCTCGACGACGGTGGTCGGCCCCTGCGCGTTGAGGCCGGCGAGGAGGATCGCCGACTTCACCTGGGCGCTCGCCACCTCGGGCTCGATCTCGATCCCGCGGAGCGCGCCCGAGCCGCGGATGACGAGCGGTGCATGCCCGTCCGTGGTCTCGACCTCCGCTCCCAGGCGGCGCAGAGGCGCGGCGACCCGCTCCATGGGCCGGGGAGTCAGCGATTCGTCGCCGGTGAGCGTGAAGTCTCCGTCCTGGCCGGCGAGGACGCCGGCCAGAAGACGCATGAGCGTTCCGGAGTTGGCGCAAAAGACGGCATGGCCATGGCTAGCCATCGCCACTTGGCCATGGTCAGCCATGGCGAAGTGGAGCCCGCGGAGCCCCACGCCGCGCACGACGAGTTCGTCGTCTGCGACGTCCTCGATCTCGGCGCCCAGGGCGCGCATCGCGTCCACCGTCGCCTGCGTGTCGCCGGAGCGGCCGAAGCCGTGCACGCGTGTCTCCCCCTCGCCAAGCGCGCCGATCAGAACGGCGCGATGCGAGATCGACTTGTCTCCGGGCACGACCACGTGCCCCACGAGCGCAGCCGCCGGTTCTACTCTCAACCGATCGTGCGGCCCATGAGGGACGCGAGTGCGCGGATCTCGTCGGCGAAGTCGCCGAACTCGGAGGCCGGGATCTGCTGCGCCGCGTCGCACAGCGCCTCCTCCGGACGCGGATGCACCTCGACGATGATCCCGTCGGCTCCCGCCGCGACCGCGGCCCGCGCGAGCGGCAGCACCAGGTCGCGCCGGCCCGCCGGGTGCGAAGGGTCGACGATCACGGGAAGATGGGTCTCCTGCTTGAGCACCGGGATCGCGCCGATGTCGAGCGTGAACCGGGTCGCCGTCTCGAACGTCTTGATCCCGCGCTCGCAGAGGATCACCTCGGAATTCCCCTCCTTGACGATGTACTCGGCGGCCATCAGGAGGTCCTCCACCGTCGAGGACAGCCCGCGCTTGAGCAGCACCGGCTTCGGCGCACGGCCGACCTCGGATAGGAGCGAGAAGTTCGACATGTTGCGGGCCCCGATCTGGATCACGTCGGCCGCATCCACGACCGCCTCGACGTGGCGGGGGTCCATGAGCTCCGTGACGAGGGGAAGCCCGGTCTCGGCTCGGGCCTCTTCCAGGATCTCGAGCGCCTCGTCGCCGAGTCCCTGGAACGCGTAGGGCGACGTGCGCGGCTTGAAAGCGCCGCCGCGCAGCATCGTCACGCCCTCGGCGGCCACGGCGCGGGCCGTCTCGAGGGTCTGGTCCCGCGTCTCGACCGTGCACGGCCCGGCGATGAAGCCGAAGTAGCCGTCGCCGATGCGGCGGCCTCGCGCCTCGATCACGGTCGGGTCCGGCGAGAGCTCACGGGAGACGAGCTTGTACGGCTTGAGGATCGGCAGCACCTGCTCGACTCCGGCGAAGCCCTCGAGCGGCAACGTGGCGAGCAGTTCGCGCTCGCCGATCGCGCCGATCACGGTCGCCTCGCGGCCGGGCGTGACGAGCGCCGAGCAGCCGGCCTCGTCGAGCCGCGCCACGACCTCGTCCACCTGCTCCTGCGTGGCGCTCGCGCCCATCACGATCAGCAGCTCCGGTGCGCCTGTGATCGCCATCGGGACAGCTTAGGCAGAATCACGTGTCGTGGCCGCCAACGCCGAGCACAAGCCCCGCGTCTTCTCGGGCATCCAGCCGACCGGCCGGAAGACGCTCGGCAACTACAGCGGCGGCTTTCGCCAGTACGCCCAGACACAGGAGACGCACGACGCCTTCTTCTGCATCGTCGACCTGCACTCGATCACCGTCGAGTACGACCCGGCCGAGCTGCGCGCCTCGACGCTCGACCTCGCCGCGTTGCTGTTCGCAACCGGGCTCGACTTGGAGCGCTCGACGGTCTTCTGCCAGAGCCACGTAACGGCGCACGCCGAGGCGGCGTGGCTGCTGTCGGCAGTCGCCAGCTACGGCCACCTGGGGCGCATGACGCAGTTCAAGGAGAAGTCCGACCGACACGAGTTCGTATCGGCGGGGTTGTTCACCTATCCCGTCCTGATGGCGGGCGACATCCTCCTCTACCAGACCGATCTCGTGCCGATCGGCGACGACCAGCGGCAGCACCTCGAGCTCGCTCGCGACATCGCGGAGCGGTTCAACCATCGCTACGGCGAGACGTTCCGCGTGCCGGGGGGGAAGTTCCCCGAGGTCGGCGGACGGATCATGGATCTGCAGGATCCGACGAGCAAGATGTCGACGACCCTCTCCTCCGAGCAGGGCGCCGTCTACCTGACCGACGGGCCCGACGCGATCCGCAAGAAGTTCAAGTCCGCGGTGACCGACTCGGGCCGCGAGGTGCGGTACGACCCCGACGAGAAGCCCGGGGTCTCCAACCTGCTCGAGATCATGAACGTCGCCACCGGCGAGCCGATCGACGTGCTCGAACAGAGCTTCGACGGGGCCGGCTACGGCCAGTTCAAGGAAGCGGTCGGCGAGGCAGTCGTCGCGCTGCTCTCTCCGATCCAGCAGCGCTTCGAGGCCCTGCGCAGCGACGAGCGGGAGCTGCAGCGGCTGCTCGCGGTCGGAGCGGAGAAGGCGCGGCGCGCGAGCGAGCCCACGCTCGAGGCGATGTACGAGCGCATGGGCTTCGTCAAGGCCGAGGCAGGGCGCCTCTTCGGCGCAGCGCGGCCGCGCGGTTTGTAGGCTCCGGCGGAGCGGGTCGCGGCTTCGTCTCGACCACGTCACCACGGCGATGCCCATGCGCCGGCGCGTGGCCGCGAGGCTCGTCCCCGCTCACTGCGGCATGGTTAATCCGCACAAGAACAGAGGGGGAGGCCGATGAAGAGATTCAGCGCTATCGCGGCGCTCGCAGCCGCCGTAATCGCCGTACTCGTCGCCGTCCAGGTGGCCGGCGCCGGAGGCCCGAAGCAGGCAGGAGGCGAGTCGTCGTGCCACCTCGGGAACGGCGTCCAGCACGTCATCAACATCGTCTTCGACAACGTCCACTTCTCGAGGGACAACCCGAATGTGCCCTCCGATCTCGAGCAGATGCCGCACCTGCTCAGCTTCCTGAAGCAGTACGGCACGGTGTTCTCGAACTCGCACACCCCGCTGATCGCGCATACCGCGAACGACAGCCTCGCGATCTACACCGGGCTGTACGGCGACCGGCACGGTCAGCCGCTCACGAACTCGTACAAGGTCTACAACCCCGACGGGTCGACGGATCCGGCGACCTCGTTCACGTACTGGACGTCGCCGATCATCGACACGAAGACCAATCCGCCGGCGCCGAACCCGGTCGACACGACTCCGTCGATGGCCTACGCGGGTGGCGGCGTGACTCCGGCGCCATGGGTGCCGTTCACGCGCGCGGGCTGCACGGTCGGCAACTTCTCGACCGCCAACATGGTGCTCGAGAACGCCACCGTGGACGTCCCGACGGTCTTCGGTGCGAATTCGCCCGAAGCGCAGCAGACGGCTGCCGACCCCGACAACTTCAAGGACGTGGAAGTTGCCCAGTACGTCGGCGAGGCGATCCACTGCGCGCAGGGCGACGCGATCTGTGCGGACTCGTCGCGTCCGGTCGCCGATTCGTTGCCGACCGAGCCGGGTGGCTACGACGGCTACCAGGCGCTCTTCGGCGCGAAGTACATCGCGCCGGCGGTCGGCGGTGGCCCGAACGTGTTCCACAACGGCTACCGCGTCACCGACGCGAACGGCAACCTCGTCGACCTCGACGGCAACACGATCGCTGAGCCCTTCACGGGCACGCCAGGCTTCGCCGGCTTCAACCCGGTGGCGACGCAGAGCCTGGCCGTGCTCGCGGACATGCAGGAGGCCGGGATCCCGGTGACCTACGGCTACATCTCCGACCTGCACGAGAAGAAGGCCGACACGCGCGTCGGCTGCACCACGACCGCGAATGCGGCGACCGCTGGTCGGCCGGTCGGCCCCGGCGACTCCTGCTACGTCACGAACGCCCAGCACTACGACGCAGCGTTCCAGAAGTTCTTCGAGCGCCTGCGGGCCGACGGGATCACACCGGCGAACACGCTGTTCGTGATCGGCTCCGAGGAGAACGACCAGTTCGCGGGGGCGAACGCCAACCGGGCGGGCGCCAAGCCCACCCCGCCAGGCTGCGACGGCGTCACCGTGCCGTGCAACTACCCGTCGGGCACGATCGGCGAGCTCCAGGCGAACGTCAAGGGCCTGCTCACCGGGACCGCCAGTGCGGGCACGCAGTTCGACATCGAGCCGCAGGGCGCGTCGATCTACGTGCACGGAAACCCGGCGGCGAACGATCCGACCGTCCGCCAGCTCGAACGCGACACGGCGGCGATGACCAACCCGCACGACCCGTACTCGAATGTGAACAACGAGAAGATCGTGGACTACCAGGCGGGCCGGCTCGAGCAGCGAGTGCTGCACATGCAGACGAGGGACCCGCTACGAACGCCCACGTACACGCTCTTCCCGAAGCCGGACTACTTCTTCTCGACTTCGGGTCCCGATGTCAGCATCAACAGCAGCTTCGCCTACGACCACGGCTACTACAGCCCGAACATCGACGTCACCTGGGTCGCGATGGCGGGCAAGGGCGTGGCGGTGAACGGCGTCGACGGCCCGCAGCCCGCGGACGGAAATCAGCCGACCGACCCGGAGTCGACGCACACCGTCCCGCAGGCGAGCCAGGTCGGCACCTGGGTGGAGGAAACCGACATCCGGCCCACGATGCTCTACCTGCTCGGCCTGCAGGACGACTACCAGTCCGACGGCCACGTGATCGCCCAGGCGCTCGCGAAGGTGCCCCGTGGACTTGCGGCGACCGAGGAGCTCGCCGCCGCCTACGACCAGATCGAGTCGAGCGTCGGCGAATTCGCGACCGACACGCTCATCGCCGACACGAAAGCTCTCGCGTCGGGCTCGAGCTCGGACGACAGCGCCTATCAGGCCGAGCAGGCGGCGCTCGGCCGGCTGGCCGACGACCGTGACCGGGTGGTCGCCAGACTCAAGCAGGTGCTCAGTGTCGCTGCCCACAGTCAGGGGCTGAGGCACGGTGAGGTGCGGAACGGTCTGGCGCAGGTGAGGAACCTCCTGCAACGAGCCGAGGCGCTAGCCGGCTCGTAACAGTTCGACTTCAAGGGGCTCGAGCTCGCGGCAACGGCCGGGCTCGAGCCCCTCGAGCGTCACTCCTGCATATGCGCTGCGATGCAGGTTCGTCACCGGGTGGCCGACCGCCGCGAGCATCCGCTTCACCTGGCGCTTGCGTCCCTCGTGAAGCACGAGCTCCACACGGCCGCGGCCGAGGCGCCGCGCTTGCGCCGGAGCCGTGCGCCCGTCCTCAAGCTCGATGCCGTCCCGTAGTTGCCGCAGCGCGTCTTCGCTTGGGTCGCCCTCGACCTCGGCGACGTACGTCTTCTCCACGCCGTACCGCGGATGCGCGAGCCGGTGGGCGAGCTGCCCGTCGTTCGTGAGCAGGAGCGCTCCCGTCGTGTCCGCATCGAGCCGTCCCACCGGCAACACGCGCGGCTCGCCCGGGACGAGGCCGACGACCGTCGGCCGGCCCTGCGGGTCGCGGGCCGTCGTCACGACGCCCGCCGGCTTGTGGAGCAGGACATACCGGAGACGCTGTCGTTGCACCTCCTCCCCGTCCACCTCGACGCGGTCGCGCGAGCCGACGACGGTGTTGAGCTGCCCGGTCTCGCCGTTGACGGTGACGCGGCCGGCCTTGATCAGCTCGTCGGCACGCCTGCGCGAGGCGATTCCGGCGCGGGCGAGGAACGCGTTCAACCGCATCCTGAGAAGATACGGACGTGCAGCAGTACATCTCGCTCATCCGCTGGACGTCGCAGGGCCGCATGGGCCTCCCGGCCTGGCGCGACCGGATCGAGGACGGCGAGCGGGAGATCGAGGAGGCGGGCGGGAAGCTCGTCGGCGTGTGGGTGACGCTCGGCCGTTACGACGTGGTGGAGGTCTTCGAGGCTCCCGACGACGACACCGCACTCGAAATCGTCACGAAGCTCAGCCACCACGGCGCCGAGCAGACCGAGACCCTGCGCGCCTTCACGCGGGACGAGGCCGAAGACATCATCAAGAAGCTCTGAAGACCCGTCCGTTCCAGACACGTCCGGAACCAGGTTCCGGACAGGTCCGGGCCAGACAGCTAGGCGCCCCCGTTCTCGGCGAAGCAATGCAGGATCGCACCGATCGGCACACGTCCGCTCTGGCCACGTCCGGAACCAGGTTCCGGACGTGTCGGTTCCGGACGTGGCCGCGGTTAGGCCGAGCGCTTCTCGGCGACGGCGTGGAGGCGGTCGCGGATCTCGGCGGCGTCGGCGCCCACGTCGTCGAGGCGCGGCAGCCCCGAGAGGCTCTCGAGACCGAAAACCCGCTCGAAGAGCGGCGTCGTCCGGTAGCGGACGGCCCCGCCTCCCGCGTTGTCGCGACCGGCCTCCGCGACGAGACCGCGCTCGAGGAGGTTCGCCACGGCGGAGTCGGCGGCCACGCCGCGGATCCGCGCGATGTCCGGCCGCGAGCAGGGGCCGAGGTACGCGACGATCGCGAGCGTCTCGAGCGCCGCCTGGGAGAGGTTCCGCTGGGCGGGACGCTCGAGCAGACGCGCGCACGCGGCGGCTTCCTCGCGTCCGGCGCGGAAGGCCCAGCCGCCGGCGACGTGCTCCAGCACGATCCCGCTCCGCTCCTCGGCGAAGCGGTCCGCCACGAGGCGCAGCGCGTCCTCCACCCGCTCCGGGTCGTCGTCGGCCGCGGCGGCGAGCTCCTCGACCGGGAGTGGCGAGGACGCAACGACGAGCAGCGCCGCGAGCGTGCGCGCGA
>DATEPQ010000014.1:0-2056 GCA_035273125.1 Gaiellaceae bacterium | reverse complement strand
GCGGCGCGACAAGGAGGCCGCGATCGAGAACCAGGAGTTCGAGAAGGCCGCGCACCTGCGTGACCGTGAGCGCCAGCTCACGAACAAGAAGCGCGACCTCGAGGACGCCTGGGAGTCCGGCGAGGGCGGCGAGCGGCCGTCCATCGGCGAGGAGGAGATCGCGGACATCGTCTCCATGTGGACGGGCATCCCGGTCTTCAAGCTCACCGAGGCCGAGACCGCGAAGCTCATGCGCATGGAGGACGAGCTCCACAAGCGCGTCATCGGCCAGCACCAGGCGATCGAGGTGGTCTCCAAGGCCATCCGGCGCTCGCGCGCGGGGCTGAAGGACCCGAAGCGCCCGACCGGCTCGTTCATCTTCCTCGGCCCCTCGGGCGTCGGGAAGACGGAGCTGGCGCGGACGCTCGCCGAGTTCCTGTTCGGCGACGAGGACGCGATGGTGCGCATCGACATGTCGGAGTACATGGAGAAGCACGCCGTGTCGCGGCTGGTCGGCTCGCCTCCGGGCTACGTCGGCTACGACGAGGGCGGCCAGCTCACCGAGGCGGTGCGCCGCAAGCCGTACTCCGTGCTCCTGCTCGACGAGATCGAGAAGGCCCACCCGGACGTCTTCAACATCCTCCTGCAGATCCTGGAGGACGGGCGGCTGACCGACTCGCAGGGCCGCACGGTCGACTTCCGGCACGCCATCGTGATCATGACCTCGAACATCGGGGCCGGGGAGATCGCGCGCAACACGCCGCTCGGCTTCGCCGTCAGCGACGACGAGACGGGCATCTCCTACGACGACATGAAGTCGCGGATCATGGGCGAGCTCAAGAAGGTCTTCCGGCCTGAGTTCCTCAACCGCATCGACGACGTCATCGTCTTCCACAAGCTCACGAAGGAAGAGATCAAGCAGATCGTCGACCTGCTGCTGCGCCGCATCCGCGGCTCGCTGGCGGAGCGCGACCTGCAGCTCGAGCTCACGGAGGGCGCCGAGGACTTCCTGGTCGACAAGGGCTGGGACCCGGCGATGGGCGCCCGCCCGCTGCGCCGGGCGATCCAGCGCTACATCGAGGACCCGCTCGCCGACTTCGTGCTCCGCGCGGAGCTCGAGCCGGGCGGGACCGTGATGGTCGAGCCGGCGCCCGAGGGCTCCGACGAGGAGGTCAAGCTCTCGATCATCAAGCCGGAGAAGAAGCCGACCCCGGTGCCGGTGGGCGGCGGCGACAAGGAGTCCGAGGACGTCGTCGACGACGGCGGCGCCCTGGACCAGCCGGCCGTTCAGCCTCCGGACGAGAGCTGACGCAGAAGCCGCGCGAAGACTCCGCGAAGTGTCTCCTGGCCGGCGGCGTGTGAGCCGTCGGCCAGGGTGAGCACCGCGACGGAGACGCGCTCGTCGCCACGGGTGAGCAGCGCGACCTGGTGGTCGACGCGGCCGGTGCCCGAGCCCCAGCCGCCCTTGAAGTAGAGCTTCCAGCCGGCCGGGGCCACCTTGCCGATCCCCCAGCGCTGCGACGGCACGACGGAGGCGAGCAGCCGCATGCCGTACGCGCGGTGGCGTCGCGGCATCATGCGGTCGATGCGCAGGAAGAAGCGCGTCTGGTCGCGCGCGGTGATCTGCGACAGGCCCCAGATCGCGGCGGGCCGGAAGCGCTTCATGCCGGCCGCGTGCGCCAGTCGCACGAGCGCGCCGTCCCCGATGCGGTTGCGGACCGTGGTCGCCGCGACGTCGTCCGAGCGGCGGATCATCGGCGACAGCAGCGCGCGCTCGGAGCGCCGCAGCGGCCGCGAGCGCACGTACGGCTCGCGCAGATAGGCGACGAGCAGCATCGCCTTCAGGACGCTCGCGGACGGGAAGACAGCGTCGCCGCGCCAACTCCAGACGCGGCGCTCGGTCTGCACGGCGAACGCGATCCGTCCCGGCCGGTGCGCGGCGTACGCGCGGGCGGCGCGGACGTCCGGATGCCACCCCATGGGCGCGGCCAGGACGGGGAGCATCGCGGCCACCGCGACTGAACGCCGCCGTGCACTTGTAGATTTCCCGCCCATGCCTCGCTTCGCTGCCTCGGTC
>DATEPQ010000013.1:0-8046 GCA_035273125.1 Gaiellaceae bacterium | reverse complement strand
GACGTACGTCGTCGGAACGAAATACGTCAAGGGCGTCGGCACCGTCGGGTCGTTCAGGGGAACGGTAAAGAACCCGTACAAGATCATCCTCTACTGCGAGGGTGCCGACGCCCGGTGCGGCGCGAACGTGGTCTGCGTCAGAGGGACCGATTCTTTCACCTGGGTCCGCTCCGGTCTTGCGCCCGGCACCTGGAACCTGAAGAAGAAGACCTGGCGTGGAATGGATCGTTGCCAGTTCAAGGCGTCGATCAAGTCGGGCGCCAGGAATGCCCGGGTCACAGTTCAGGCGACGGTTCGATCCTGAACGACCTAGGCGCGCTCGCGCGCCTGGATGAGCTCCCGGATCGAGTTGATCCGCTCGTGCAGGGCTCTGCGCTCGTCGGAAACCTCACGTTCGCGCTCCCGGGACGTGGACGTCTCGAAGCCGAAGTCGATCTGGCGGTGCAGGTGGCTGCGGACCTGCGACAACTGCGCCGCCTTGGACTCGAGGTCGGCCAACTCTGCCCGAAGCTCGTCGATGCTCATGGTCTCCATGGGGCCCCTATCGGCACACCAATCGATCCGGCTGAGTTTCCCTCGTGGTGCGAAGTACCCGGACGTACGGCTCAACGGCGGCGGCGCCGCGAGGTGCGCCTGCGTCCCTGCGACCGTCTGAGCGCGTCGAGCTCTTCGAGCGCCGCGCCGGCACCGCGCGCGACCGTCGTCAGCGGCTCGGGATCGCGGCCCACCGGCAGGCCGGTCTCGCCGTGGATGAGCTCCGCGAACCCCGGCAGGAGCGCACCGCCGCCGACGAGCGTCACGCCACGGTCGGCGATGTCCGACGCGAGCTGGGCCGGGGTCTGCTCGAGCAGCTCCTTGAGCGCCGCGACGATGCGCGACAACGGCCGCTCGAGCGCCTGGCGGACGTCGTCCTCGCCGAGGCTGATGCGGGCGAGCATGCCCGTCGACATATAACGGCCGGCCACGTCCGCCTGGGCCGCGCGCGCCTGCCCTGGAAGCGCGCTCCCGATCTCCATCTTCACCCGCTCGGCCTGCTCGTGGCCGACGAGCATGCGGTGGTGATCCTGGACGAAGCGGACGATCGCGTCGTCGAGGTCGTAACCCCCGACCGGCAGCGAGGTGGAGACGACGATGCCGCCGAGCGCGATGACGGCCATCTCGCTCGTGCCCCCGCCCACGTCGACCACGAGGGAGGCGACCGCATCCTCGACCGGGAGCCCGGCTCCGATCGCGCCGGCCATTGCCTCCTCGATCAGGTGCGCCTCGCGTGCGCCCGCCGAGAGCGCCGCTTCGACGACCGCGTCGCGCTCGACCTGGGTCAGCCCGCTCGGGACACAGACGATCACGGCGCGTCGGAGGCCGCTGCCGCCGACGAGGCGGATGAACTGCCCGAGCATCTGCTCGGTCGTCTCGAAGTCGGCGATCACGCCGTGCCGCAACGGTCGGGTCGCCACGATCGTCGCCGGCGTGCGGCCGAGCATCTGGCGCGCCTTCTCGCCGACGGCGTAGACCTGTCCCGTCTGCTCGTCCATCGCCACGACCGAGGGCTCGAACAGGACGATGCCCTCGCCGCGGCGGAACACGACAGTGTTCGCCGTCCCGAGATCCACGGCGAGGTCGGTCCCGGCTGCGAGCGACGGCAATCTCATACACCGCAACGCCGTCCGGCGCCGCGGCGAAACGGTAGCCGCCCTAGCTGTGGGAGAAACCGAGGTTCAGGAGCCGCCGGGCGTCGGCGTACATGTTCGGAGAGTCGAGGACGACCGCGATCAGCCTCCTGCCGTGCTTCGTCGCGGAGGCCACGAGGCACCAGCCCGACGCGCTCGTGTAGCCGGTCTTGACGCCGTTCGCGCCGGTGTACAGGTGGAGGAGGTAGTTGTTGTTGGCGTAGATCTTGGAGTTGGTCGGCGCCGCCCACCTGACGTGGATCAGCTTCGTCCGCACGAGCTGGTCGAAGCGCGGGTTCCGGAACGCATAGCGCGTGAGCGCAGCGAGGTCCCAGGGCGTCGAGTAGTTGCCGCGGTCGCGGATCCCGCTCGGGCTCGTGTAGTGCGTGTCCCGCAGCCCGAGCTGCCGCGCCTTGGTGTTCATCTCGCGGAGGAACGCGTGGACGGAACCGGCGCTCGAGATTGCGAGCTGGTTCGCGTCGTCGTTCCCGGAGAAGAGGAGCAGCGCGTAGAAGAGCTTCCACGCCCTCACGTGCTCGCCGGCCCGGAGTCCTTCGCGCACGAGCGGCACACGGGTGACCGAGCGGGCGACGGTGATCTTGCTGTTCCACGGCACCTCGTGCAGGGCGAGAGTCGCGGTCATGATCTTCGTCAGCGACGCGATCTTCCTCCGCTGGTGCGGGCGCTCGGCCCAGAGGACGCGCCCGGTACCGGCGTCCACGAGGATCGCCGCCGGCGCGCGGACGTGGACGTGGTGGCCGGCGAGGAGGGGCGCGCCGTAGAGGAGCCGCGGCGGCGGCTGCGGCTTCGGGTCGCTGTGGGGGACGGTCCGCGGCGCCGGCTGCGTCTTCGCCGGGTGCAGCGACAGCGCCGGATGCCTGGAGGCAGTCGCCTCGTGGCGTCCGAACCAGACGCCCACCCCGGCGGCGGCGAGCACCACGAGCAGCACCAGCGTGACCCTCCCGGCGCGGTAACGGCGCCTGCGGCGCCGCGGTGCGACCGGCGTCAGAACGTCGAGCGGCACGCTGCGAGGGTAGCGTCCTCTGCGGTCGGCCTCCGGCAGAATGGCCACCGTGCTGAGCACCGCGGACCTACGGGAAGGCTTCCAGGCCTTCTTCGAGGAGAAGGACCACCTCCGCTGTCCGTCCGCCTCGCTGATCCCGCGTGCCGATGACCGCTCGACGCTCTACACGAGCGCCGGCATGCAGCCTCAGATGCCGTTCTTCCTCGGCCGGGAGGCACCGCCCGCGCCGATGACGACGACGTGCCAGAAGGTCTTCCGTACCCAGGACATCGACGAGGTCGGGCTCGACACCTTCCACCTCACCTTCTTCGAGATGCTCGGCAACTTCTCGTTCGGCCGGTACTTCAAGGAGGGCGCGATCGCGTACGCGACCGAGTTCATGCAGGATCGGCTGCGGCTCGACTGGGACCGTGTCTGGGTCAGCGTCCACGCCGGCGATCCGGGTCTCGGGCTCGGTCCAGACGAGGAGGCGATCGGGCACTGGGAGCGGATCGGGATGCCGCCGGAGCGGATCGTGCCGCTGCCGTCCTCCGAGAACTTCTGGTCCGTGGGTGGCCCCGGCCCGTGTGGCCCGGACTCGGAGATGTACTGGGACTGGGGCGAGGAGGTCGGTTGCGGTAGCGACGACTGCAAGCCCGGCTGCACCCGCTGCGAGCGCTTCCTCGAGTTCGGGAACCTCGTCTTCATGTCGTACGAGCTCCATCCGGATGGAAAGCTGACCGAGCTCCCGACCAAGAACATCGACACCGGCTGGGGGCTCGAGCGCGTCGCGCGCGTCGTGCAGCAGGTCCCGTCCGTCTACGACACGGACGGCTACCAGCTGATCATGAGCTGGGTCGCGGAGCAGTCCGGCGTCGCGTACGGCTCGTCCGAAGACGCGACGAAGGCGCATCGCGTGCTCGCCGACCACGGGCGGGGCATGACGTTCATCGCCACCGAGGGTGTCGCGCCGTCCAACGAGGGACGCGGCTACGTGCTGCGGCGCATCGTCCGCCGCGCCGCGCAGCACGGGCTGCGGATCGGGATGAAGCCGCCGTTCCTACCCGGTCTCGCCGACGTCGTGATCGAGCAGATGGGCCATGCGTATCCCGAGTTGGTCGAGCACCGCGACGACATCCGGCGCGTACTCGCCGCCGAGGAGGAGCGCTTCGGCGAGACGCTCGAGCGTGGCATGGCGATCTTCGAGGACGCGGCCGCGAAGGGGGAGATCACCGGCGACGACGCCTTCGACCTGCAGGCGACGTACGGGTTCCCGATCGAGCTGACCCAGGAGCTCGCCCGCGAGCGCGGTCTCGGGGTGAACGACGAGGAATACGACGCGCTCATGGCCGAGCATCGCAAGATCTCCCGCCAGGGCGGGACGGCGCGCTACGAGCCTCGCTTCGCCGGTGTCCCGCGGACGGAGTTCGTCGGCTACGAGCAGGTCGATGTGCGGACCGCGATCACCGCCTACGCCGACCTCGGCGAGGGCTACTTCCAGATCAAGCTCGCCGAGTCCCCGTTCTATGCGGCGGGCGGCGGCCAGGTCACCGACGCGGGCTGGATCGAGAAGGACGACGGCTCTCGCGCCGAGCTCGTCGAAGCACTGCGGCTCGAGAACGACCAGGAGCTCGTGTTTCGGGGCAGCGGCTTCGCGGAGGGCGAGCGGGTCCGCGCCGTCGTGCCGTGGAACGTCCGCTATCCGACGATGGCGAACCATACGGCGACGCATCTCCTGCACAAGGTGCTGCAGGAGGTGCTCGGCGACCACGTCCGCCAGGCCGGCTCGGCGGTGCGGCCCGACAAGCTCCGCTTCGACTTCACCCATCCGTCGCCCCTCACGCCCGAGGAGCGGGCGGAGGTCGAGAAGCGGGTCAACGAGCACGTCTTCGCGAACCTGCCGGTACGGATCTTCGAGACGCCGCTCGCGGAGGCGAGCCACCTCGGCGCGATGATGCTGTTCGGCGAGAAGTACGGCGACGTCGTGCGCGTCGTCGACGTGGACGGGTGGTCGCTCGAGCTGTGCGGCGGCACCCACGTCCGCTCCACCGCGGAGATCGGACCGTTCGCGATCCTGTCGGAGAGCTCGGTCGGCGCCGGCGCCCGCCGGATCGAGGCCGTGACCGCCGGCGAGGCGTTCGCCCTGCTCCACGAGCGGGCGCGGGAGGCCGACGTGCTGCGTGGCGAGCTCGAGCGTGCACGTAAGGAGTCCAGGCGGCCGCAGCAGTCCCAGCAGGCGGAGATCGTCTCCCAGGCGAAGGAGGGCGATGTCCTGCTCGTCGAGGTGAAGAGCCTCAAGGGCGGCCCGCTGCGGGACTTCTCCGACCGGATCCGGCAGCAGGAGAAGGCCGACGGCGCGATCGTGGCGTCCCGCGACGACGGCCGTGTGTTCCTCGTCGTCAACTTCGACGAGTCGCTCGTCGCGCGCGGGCTCGACGCCGTGCAGGTCGTGCGCGAGCTCGGCAAGCACATCGGCGGCGGCGGCGGAGGGAAGCCCACCCTCGCCGAGGCGGGCGGCAGGAACCCTGACGGGATCGCCGAGGCGCTTGCTGCGGCACGCGACCTCGTCGCGCCGTGATGATGCGCGCGTGAAGGTCCTGGCGCTCGACTACGGCTCCGCGCGGACCGGAGTCGCAGTCTCCGATCCGACCGGGACGCTTGCGCGGCCGCTCGGGATCGTCGAGCGCGCGGCGACCGAAGACGGGCTCGCCGAGTTGCGACGACTCGCGCGCGAGGAGGAGGTCGAGCGAGTCGTCGTGGGCCTCCCTCTGACCCTGCGCGGGGAGCGCGGCGAGCAGGCGGTCGAGACGGAGCGCTTCGCCGAGGCGCTGCGCGCGGCCGTCGGCGTCCCCGTCGAGCTCTACGACGAGCGCTTCACGACCGACCTCGCGCAGCAGACGGCCGGCACCGCGCCCGAGGACGCGCTCGCAGCCGCCCATCTCCTCACGACTTACCTCGAGTGGTGCGCGGCGCGCTCGTAGGCATCTGCGCCGCGGTGATCGCGGTCGCTGCCGCGGGCTGCGGCGGGAGCAGCAGTGCCGCGGACCCGACGACCACGATCCGCCAGCTGCGGCAGTTCCGGATCGTCTTCCCCGAGGGATTCACGCGCGCGCAGATGGTCGCCCGGGCCCAGGCGGTGGCGAAGATCGCAGTGCGCGAGTCGCGCCGCAAGGTGAAGCTCTCCGGCCATGCGTACGCGGCTGCGACTGCGAAGCCGCGCACGTTCCCCGGCTTCGGCCCGAAGAAGCTCTCCTACGAGGGCTTCCTCTTCCCGGATACCTACGACTTCGACCGCAAGTCGACGGCGACCCAGCTCGTGCAGAACCAGCTCGGGGAGTTCGTCTCGCAGTGGGGCGAGCTGAACCTCTCGTACGCACGAAGCAAGAACCTCACGCCGTACGACGTGCTCACGATCGCGTCGATGGTCGAGGGCGAGGCGCAGGTGCCGAGCGAGCGTCCCCTCGTGGCCGCCGTGATCTACAACCGGCTCCACGCCCACATGCCGCTCGGCATCGACGCGACGCTGCGCTACGGGCTCCACATCCCGCCGACCGAGTCGCTGACGCAGTCGGAGCTCGCGAACCCGACGCCGTACAACACGCGGCTGCACACCGGGCTGCCGCCCACGCCGATCAACAACCCCGGCAAGGCGGCGCTCGAGGCGGCGGCACATCCCGCGAAGGTCGACTACCTCTACTTCGTCCGCAAGCCCGACCACAGGCACCACTACTTCACGGCGAACTACCAGGACTTCCTCGATCACGAGGCCCAGTACGGCTATTAGTGGTCACGGGCGCGGGCTCGCTTGTGCTCCCGGGCGGCTGCAAACACGTCGGGTGCCGTCGTCCTCGGTCGCGTCCGTAGCCTCCGGCTACGAACGCTCCCTGCGTCCTAGGCCCCCTCGGTTTTCGCGCGCCCCGAAGCGAACAAGCCCACCCCCGTGACCACTCGGGTAGTCCTCCTCGGGCACCCGGTCGCGCACTCGCTGTCGCCCCGGATGCAGAACACGGCGTTCGCGGCAGCGGGCCTGGACTGGGAGTACGTCCTCCATGACGTCCTGCCCGGGGAGCTCGAGGCCGGCGTGCACCAGGTTGAGTATGCGAACGTCACCGCGCCCTACAAGCTCGACGCCGCTCGGATCCTCGGCAGCGAGCTCCCCTCGGTGAACACGATCGTGCGCGGGCGCGGCTTCTCGACGGACGCGGCGATCCTGGAGCAAGTACCAACTTGTCACAAGCCCGCGATCGTGGGGGACGGCGGGGCCGCCGCTGCGTTCCGTCACGAGCTGCCCTCGGCGGCGGTCTTCTCCCGACGCGGCGAGTGGCCCCCGGAGGTGGCGGACTCCGATCTCGTGATCCACGCGACGCCGGTGCGCGACGAGGTTCTGTTCGAGCTGCGGGAGGGGCAGACGCTGCTCGACCTTCCGTATCCGCGCACCGCGACGGCGAAGGCGGCGGCCGCCGCGGGCGCGCGCGTCCTCGACGGGCTCGAGGTGCTCGTCGCGCAGGGAGCCGCGAGCTTCGAGCTCTGGACGGGGAGCCCCGCGCCGGTCGAAGAGATGCGGCAGGCGGTCGGCTTGACCTGAGGCCGGCAGGGGCATAGAAGAAGCACGATGCGCAGCTGTCGTGGGTGTGGAGGAGCGGTACAGGACGACTTCCGCTTCTGCCCGCACTGCGGCAAGGCGCAGCGTACGAAGATCGTCGAGTACTTCCAGGGCCACCCGGAGGTCGGCGACGGCGGCCTGCGCGTGTCCGTCTACCTCACCGAGCCGCAGCACGCCCGCCTGAGCGTCTGGCGCGGGGACGAGGTCGAAGCCGCGATCTCGCTCGATCCCCACGAGTCGGGCCGGCTCGCCCGCTTCCTCCTCTCGGTGACGAAGCACCCGCAGCAGAGCTTCGTCTCGCGGGTTCTCTCCCGTCTCTAGCGGACTACGCTCTCGCGCATGAGCCTCGAGCTGGCAACGGCCGGCGAGTCGCACGGGCCCGCCCTCGTCGCGATCGTCTCGGGACTCCCTGCCGGCCTCGTCCTCGACCGGGAGGTGATCGACGCCGACCTTCGCCGCCGTCAGCAGGGCTACGGCCGCTCGCCGCGCCAGCAGATCGAGGCCGACGAGGTCGTGGTGCTCGCCGGCCTCCGCCACGGACGTACGCTCGGCACGCCGCTTGCGCTCGTGGTGCGGAACCGCGACCACAAGAACTGGACCTGGGGAATGAGCCCGTGGCCGCCCGAGGGCGAGCCCGAGGGGAAGGGGACGAAGCCGGTCACGCTGCCGCGGCCCGGCCATGCGGATCTCGCCGGCGTGCAGAAGCACGGGCTCGCCGACGTTCGCGACGCGCTCGAGCGCGCCTCGGCGCGGCACACCGCGGTCTACGTCGC
>DATEPQ010000012.1:0-13506 GCA_035273125.1 Gaiellaceae bacterium | reverse complement strand
CTCCGCCGAGCTCGGCGAGGCCCTGCGCGACCGCGCGCGACGCGGCGGCTGCAGCACCGCGAGCCGCCTCGGGCAGCGACAGCCCGCGCGCGAGGAGCGCGGCGAGCGTCGCCGAGTGGGTGCACCCGGAGCCGTGGGTCGCGCCCACGTCCTGACGCTCGAAGGGGATCTCGACGTGCTCGCTGCCGTCGAAGAGGTGGTCGGCCGGCTCGTCGCCGTGGCCGCCGGTGATGAGCGCGGCCCGGGCGCCGAGCTCGACGACCGCCTCCGCCAGGTCGTCCGGCGGCGCCTCCGACTCCGTGAGCATCCGTGCCTCGAGCAGGTTCGGCGTGACGACGGTCGCGAGCGGGAAGAGCCGCGCGACCAGAACCTCCACTGCGTCGTCCTCCAGCAACCGCGCTCCGGAGCTGGCGACCATCACCGGGTCGACCACGAGCGGAAGCGGATGCTCCTCGAGCCACTCGGCGACCACCTCGATGATCTTCCGGGAGAAGAGCATCCCCGTCTTCGCCGCGTCGATCCCGATGTCTCCCGCGACCGTGTCGAGCTGCGCGCGTACGAACCACGGCGGCACCTCGTGGACGGCGGACACCTCGCGCGTGTTCTGGGCCGTCAGCGCCACGATCGCCGACAAGCCGTGCACCCCTGCCGCGGCGAACGCTTTCAGGTCGGCCTGGATCCCTGCTCCGCCGCCGGAGTCGGAGCCCGCAATCGTGATGCAGCGTGGAATCAATGCACTCCCTTCGCCGGCATGACCCGGATCAGGTTCAGCGGGTGTGATCTCAGCCTCGTCGAGGCACCCCGGTGCGCGAACGTTAGCGTCTGGCCGTGCCTCGGCTGCCGCCTGCTCACGCCGCCGCCGCGACGCCGCGGATCCTCGAACTGCTGGGGGACGGCCCCGGCCGCGTGCTCGAGCTCGGCTTCGCCGGGATCCACGCAGCGCTGCTCGAGCTCTCCGGCTGGGAGGTATTCGTCGTGGAGCCGCATCCCGCGCAGGCCGCCCGCGCGCGCGAGCGGGGAGCGCGCGTCGTCGAGCGCGCCGAGGGCCGGTTCGATGCGGTCGTCGCTCCGAGCGGAGCCGACCTTCGCGGCATCGACGCCGCGAAGATCCTCCTCGTGGACGAGCGCGGCGTCGCTTCAATAGCGGGGTGAGCACCGAGGCGCGCTACGACGAGGTGGCGGGGTGGTACGACGCCACGCTCTCCGGCGACTCGCCGTTCGCCGCGATGCCGCGCGCGACGGCGCTTCGGCTGCTCGGGACCCCCGCCGGCCGTCTGCTGGACATCGGCTGCGGCGGCGGCTCCCACACCGCCGCCTTCGCCGCCGAGGGCTGGGAGCCGGTCGGGCTCGACGTCTCGGAGGCACAACTGCAGCTCGCCCGCGGGCGCGGCTGTGAGGTCGTCCTCGGCCGGGCCGAGTCGCTGCCGTTCGCCGACGCGAGCTTCGACGCCGCCGTATCGCTCTGGACGCACACCGACGTCGACGACTGGGCGGCCGCGCTGCGAGAAGCGCGGCGTGTCGTCCGCCCCGGCGGGCCGCTCGTCTACGTCGGCGTCCACCCGTGCTTCGTCGGGCCGCACTCCCACTTCGTCGAGGGCCGCGGCGTGCCGGAACTCCACCCGGGCTGGTACCGACAGCGCGGCCGCTACGCGGAGGCGCCGGGCATCTCGCCCACCGGGCTCCGGGCAAGAGTCGGAGCGACCCACCTGCCGCTCGCGGAGTTCCTCCAAGCGTTCCTCGGCGCCGGCTTCGCGCCGGAGCACCTCGAGGAGCCCGGCGCCGGCGACTATCCGATCGCGATCGCCCTCCGCTGCCGGTGAGCGTCCGCACCTCAGAGTGGAGCGAGCTCCTGGCGGGCGACGAGCTCGCACACCTCGTGACCGAGCCGGCGCGCGAGCCGCGCACCGCGCCGCTGCCGGGCTCTCTCCAGCCGACCGTGAGGGACGCCCTCGCGCGACGCGCGATTCACGAGCTCTACACGCACCAGGCCGCCTCCTACGCGGTCGCTCAAGGAGGCGGCAACGTCATCGTCACCACCGGAACCGCCTCGGGGAAGACGCTCGCCTTCAACCTGCCGGTGCTGGACGCGCTCGCCGCCGACCGGCATGCGCGGGCGCTCTACCTCTATCCGACCAAGGCGCTCGCCCAGGATCAGGCGCGCTCGCTCGGCGAGCTCGGCGTCGCCGGCCTCCGTGCGGCGATCTACGACGGCGACACCCCGACCGAGCGGCGGCGCCAGATCCGCGGCTGGGCGAACCTCGTGCTCACGAACCCGGACATGCTCCACATCGGAGTCCTGCCGCGACACGATCTGTGGGGCGACTTCCTCCACAACCTCCGCTTCGTGGTCGTGGACGAGGCTCATGTGTATCGCGGCGTCTTCGGCTCGCACGTCGCGAACGTCCTGCGGCGGCTGCGTCGGCTCGCGCAGATCTACGGCTCGGAGCCGCAGTTCCTGCTCGCCTCGGCCACGATCGCGAACGCCGGCGAGCTCGCCGAAGCGCTCACGGGTGAGGAGGCGACGGTGGTGGAGGACGACGCCGCGCCGCGCGCCGAGCGGACCGTCGCGCTCTGGAACCCGCCGCTCCTCGACGCCGAGCTCGGGCTGAGGGCGAGCGCGCTCGGGGAGGCGTCGCGGCTGCTCGCCGGGCTCGTCGGCCGGGGCCTCCGCACGATCTGCTTCGCCAAGAGCCGTAAGTCGGCCGAGCTCATCCACCGCTTTGCGAGTGACCGGCTCGACGCCGAGACGGCGGCCCGCCTGGCGCCGTACCGGGCCGGCTATACGCCGCAGCAGCGTCGCGAGATCGAGCGGCGACTGGTGGAGGGCGAGCTGCTCGGCGTCACCTCCACCGACGCGCTCGAGCTCGGGATCGACATCGGCGACCTCGACTGCGCGATCTCGGTGGGCTTCCCGGGCACCGTGGCGAGCCTGCGCCAGCAGTGGGGGCGAGCCGGTCGCCGCGACCACGGGCTCGCAATCCTCATCGCCTCGGAGGACGCGCTCGACCAGTACTTCATGCGCGAGCCGCCGGCACTCCTCGAGCGGCGGGTAGAGGCAGCGATCCTCGACCACGCCAACCCGCGCGTACTCGACGGGCACGTCGCCGCGGCCGCCTTCGAGGCTCCGGTCGACGAGGGCGACGCCGCGACCCTCGGCCCCGAGGCTCTCGAGCGGGCAGCGCACGTCCCGGAGCTGCGCCACACCGCCCGAGGCTGGGTCTGGGCCGGCAAGGACGCGCCGGCCGCCCGCGTGCCGCTCCGCTCGACCTCGCCCGACTCGTTCCTCGTAGTCGACGCGTCGAACGGCGACGTGCTCGGGCTGGCCGAGCGCGAGCGCGCGTACTCCACCGTCCACGAGGGCGCGGTGTACCTCCACCTCGGCCGCCAGTACCTCGTGCGAGAGCTCGACCTGCAGGCGCGGCGCGCGCTCGTCGAGCCATTCGACGGCGACTGGTACACGCAGGCGAAGAAGGAGACGGAGACGTCGATCGAAGAGCCGCTGCGCGTCGAGCGGCGGCTCGGACTCGAGCTCTCCTTCGGCCGCGTCTCCGTGACCGAGCAGGTGGTCGCGTACCAGAAGAAGGCGCTCGCGGACGGCTCGACGCTCGACACCGTTCCGCTCGACCTGCCGCCGACCACGTTCGACACGGAGGCGGTCTGGTTCGTGCCGCGACCGCACCAGCTCGAGGGCCTCGAGGCGATGCCGCTGCTGCTCTCGTCCCTGCACGCGGCCGAGCACTCCCTGATCGCACTTCTGCCCCTGTGGGCGATGTGCGACCGCTGGGACATCGGCGGCCTCTCGACCAATCTCCATCTCGACACCGGCGCGCCGACCGTCTTCGTCTACGACGGCCACGCGGGCGGCGTCGGGATCGCGGCGCGCGGCTTCGACCAGTTCGAGGGCTGGGTCGGCGACACCGCCGAGCTGCTCGCGGGCTGCCCCTGCGAGCGCGGCTGCCCCTCCTGCGTGCAGAGCCCCAAGTGCGGGAACCTGAACGAGTTCCTCGACAAGACCGGGGCGCTGACGCTCTTGACGAGGATGTCGAATTCGGGCTAGCTCGTTCGTCGGAGAGTCATGAGATACCTGTTGCTGCTGTACGGAGAACCCGTTCGCCCCGAGACCCTGACACCCGAGCAGTGGCGGGGAGTGATCGAGGCGCACACGACGTTCCATCGCGAGCTGGCGGAAGCCGGCGCGCTCGTCGACAGCTCGCCGGTCGCCCCGCCGACCGAGGCGCGGACGCTCCGGATCCACGACGGCGAGCAGATGGTCGTCGACGGCCCGTTCGCCGAGACGAAGGAGGTTCTCGGCGGCTACTACCTGATCGAGGCCGAGTCCCTCGACGCAGCCGTCGAATGGGCGAAGCGGCTCCGCCACGACTCCGACGGCTCGATCGAGGTGCGACCGCTGCTCGAGCTCGGTGTCGATTCCGGGCCACCCGGTTCGTCCTAGACGCGTCAACCGATCCCGAAGGAGGGACCCGATGCAGTACCTGCTCCTGATCCACGACGACGAGGCGCACTGGGGCGACATGCCCGAGGACGAGCGCAACGCGATCTACGGCGAGTACATGAAGTTCACGGAGGAGGTGCAGAGCGCAGGCGTCCTGCTGGGCGCCAACCAGCTCCAGCCGTCCGGGACGGCGACCGTCGTCCACGTCGAGGACGGCAAGACGCTCACGACCGACGGCCCGTTCGCCGAGACGAAGGAAGTGCTCGGCGGGTACTACCTGATCGACGTCGAGACCCTCGACGAGGCGCTCGAGTGGGCCGCAAAGATCCCGTCCGCACGCTACGGCCACATCGAGGTGCGCCCGATCGTGATGCGCGAGGCGGAGGTCGCGTCGTAGAGGACATCGCCCGCGCCTTCCGCGACGAGCGTGCCCGCTCGATCGCGATCCTCGGCCGCGTCCTCGGTGACCTCGACCTCGCCGAGGACGCGGTGCAGGACGCCTTCCTGCGCGCAGCCGAGCGCTGGCCGCGCGACGGAGCGCCGCGCAATCCCGGGGCCTGGATCGTCACCACGGCCCGGAATGCGGCGATCGACCGGATCCGCAGGCAGCAGACGCTGGCACGCAAGACGGAGCTGCTCGAGCGAGCCGCGGAGCTTCCGGAAGACGAGGAGGCCGTGATCCCCGACGAGCGGCTCGAGCTGATTTTCGCCTGCTGCCACCCGGCACTCGCGCCGGAGGCGCAGGTCGCGCTGACGCTGAGCCTCGTCGGCGGCCTCGAGACGCCCGAGATCGCGCGCGCCTTCCTCGTCCCGGAGGCGACGCTCGCGCAGCGCCTCGTGCGTGCGAAGCGAAAGATCCGCGACGCGGGAATCCCTTTGCGTGTACCGGCGGAGCATCTGCTGCCCGAGCGCCTGCGCCTCGTCCTCGCCACGATCTACCTCGTCTTCAATGCCGGTTACGGCCCGCCCGTGCGGCGAGAGCTGTGCGGAGAAGCGGTCAGACTCGCCGCCGTGCTCGCGACACTGATGCCGGACGAGGCGGAGGCGCACGGCCTGCACGCACTGCTCCTGCTCCAGGATGCGCGCCGCGACGCGCGCGTGTCACCAACGGGCGAGCTCGTGCTGCTCGACGACCAGGACCGCAGCCTCTGGGATGCGGACGAGATCGCCCAGGGCAGGCGTGCTCTGGGGCGGGCGCTGTCCCTTCGCAGCCCCGCCCCATACCAGCTGCACGCGGCGATCGCCTCGCTCCACTACGACGATCCGGCGGACTGGGCGCAGATCGCGCTCCTCTACAGCCGGCTCGCAGAGCTGAGCCCGTCACCGGTGGTGGAGCTGAACCGCGCGGTCGCGGTCGCGATGGCCGACGGGCCGGAGCCCGGGCTCGAGATCGTCGACGGGCTGACCGGTCTCGAGCGGTACCACCTCTGGCACTCGACCCGCGCCGACCTTCTGCGCCGGCTCGGCCGGGACGCGGAGTCGGCGGCGGCCTACTCCCGTGCGCTCGAGCTCGCACCGAGCGAGACCGAGCGCACGTTCCTCCGAAACCGCCTGGCCGCCTCCTTCTAGTAGGCCGCCGAGAGCACCTGCTTGCGCCGGAGCTTCAGCAGCGACAGCGCCTGGTTGGTCGGCTTGAACGGATCGTAGACGGTCGTCCCGTCGTCGACCGCAACCGCCGCCACCGGCACCCCGTCCACATCCGCCACGATCCAGTCGCCCTCGTGCAGCGGCCGCTCGCTCAGCAGTGCCAGGCGCTCGAGCTCCTCGCGGCAGGCGCTCAGCCGCAGCTCGATCGCCGCACGCACGGTCTGGGGCGGACGGGTGTAACCCTGCCGCTCCCGGCGATACCGGGCGGCGTCCCGATGGAAGTCGGCCATCCTGGAGATGGCGACTTGACGCATGAGCTCTGGATGCATCACAGCTCCTCCTCTTCTCGGCGTGCTACCCTAACCACTGTTCGGAGATTACCAGTTACGTAACCTCCGACGCAAGAACGATGGTTACGACTTTACATACCCGGCTGGACCTCGTCCGCGACTACGTCAACACGTTCGATCTCGAAACCGGGATCGACACGATCGCGACGCCCGACGAGCTGGCGACGTGGCTTTCGGAGCAAGGGCTCGTCGACGACCTCGTGGAGCCGACCGAGCAGGAAGTCGGGGAGGCCCGTGCCGTGCGGGAGGCGATTCGCGAGCTCCTGCTGGCGAACAACGGTGCCGAAGTCGATGCCGGCGCGGCCTCGCAGACACTGGAGGAAGCCGGGCGCAAAGCGCTGCTCGGCGTCCGGTTCGAGAACGGCCGCCCCGTCCTCGCCCCCGAGGACGACGGCGCGCGCGGGGCGATCGGTCGCATCGTCGCGACGGTTGCCGAGCTGGCCCCGAGCGACGAGTGGAAACGGCTGAAGACCTGTCGCGACGAGACCTGCCGCGTCGCCTTCTACGACAAGTCGCGCAACCGCTCGCGCGCCTGGTGCTCGATGGAGGTCTGCGGCAACCGCGAGAAGGCGCGGAGCTTCCGCCAGCGCCACGCGACGAAGACGGCCTAGGCCGAGCGGGCCAGATCGTCCGGGCCGGCGACCGGCGGCGGCGTCTTGCTCCCGCCATTCGGCGGCGGCGGCGGTGGCGACGAGCTCTGCAGGGACCGGTGGACGAAGTACACGAACGCCGACGCGCCGCACGTCGCGGGGATGAAGAATACGAGGTTGAGAAGCAGGACATGCGTCATGTCACCCCGTATGCCGTGCTGCCGCGAGAGCAAACTCGACGGCCTCGGCCGGTCTCTGCGCCCGTTGCGTGCCGTCGACCTCCCAGCCCGGCTCGAGCACGACGACCGGCCGTCCGAGCGTGAGCGCGAAGCCGATCTCTGCGAGCGTCCCGTACCGCCCTCCCACCGCGATCACCGCGTCGCCCGACGCGACGACGGCGAGATTGCGCCCGTGGCCGATGCCCGTGACCACGACGTGGTCGAGCCACGGGTTCGCGTCCGCGCGCGTCTCGCCGGGGAGGATCCCGATCGTCGTCCCGCCCGCGCCCTTGGCACCCCGCGCGGCGGCAGCCATCACCTCGCCCAGCCCGCCGGTCACGACCGTGGCTCCGCGCTCGGCGAGCAGCCGTCCGACCTCCTCGGCGTTCGCCTCGTGCTCGGCTCCGCTACCGACGACCGAGACCTGGATCGTCATCTCTGCGCGATGCTAGGGCAGTGAGCACAACGCGAGAAGCGTGTGGCGGCGTACTCGTCGTCGGCGGTGGCTTCGCGGGCGGGTACGTCGCGCGCGAGCTCGGCGAGCGCGGCGCGACGATCGTGAGCAAGGAGAACTTCATGCTCTACACGCCGTTGCTGCCGGAGGCTGCCTCCGGGACGCTCGAGCCGCGGCACTGTGTCGTGCCGCTGCGCGAGATGTGCCCTCATGCAGAGCTGATCCTCGGCGCGGTGACCGGGCTCGACCTCGAGGCACGGACGGCCACGGTCGAGACCGACGAGGGGATGCAGACCGTCGCCTGGCGCGAGCTCGTGCTGGCGCTCGGCGCCGTGCCGCGCACACTGCCGCTCCCCGGTCTCTCCGAGCACGCCCTCTCCTTCAAGTCGCTCGCCGACGCGATCTACCTCCGCAACCATGTTCTCCACCAGCTCGAGGCGGCCGACGGGGCGCTCGACCAAGAGGAACGGACACGCCGGCTGACGTTCGTCTTCGTGGGCGCGGGCTACGCCGGAGTCGAGGCGCTCGCGGAGCTGTCCGACCTCGCCGAGGACGCCCTCCGCTACTACCCGCGCCTGCGCTCGACCCCGCGCCGCTGGGTGCTCGTCGACGCCGCGCCGCGGATCCTCCCCGAGATCCCGTCGCGGCTCGGCGACTACGCTGCGGCCGAGCTGCGGAAGCGAGGGATCGAGATCCACGTCGGCACCACGCTGGAGTCCGTCTCCGCCGACGAGGCGGTGCTCGGGGACGGAACGCGAATCGCGACGAACACCACGGTGTGGACGGCCGGCGTCGCACCCAACCCCACGCTGCGGAAGTGGCCGCTGCCGCTCGACGAGAAGGGCCGCGTCGAGGTCGACGAGCTCCTCCGGGTGCACGGGCACGAGCACGTCTGGTCGCTCGGCGACTGCGCCCTCGTCCCGAACACCCGCAGCGACCGGCCCGACCCACCGACCTGCCAGCACGCGCTGCGCCAGGCCCGCCGCCTCGCGAAGAACCTCACCGGGCCGCCCGAGCCCTACGGGTATCGCATGCTCGGCCAGGTGGCGACGCTCGGCCGCCACAAGGGCATCGCGGAGGTGCTCGGCCTCCGCCTGCGCGGCTTCGTCGGCTGGTGGGTGACGCGGTCGTATCATCTGTACCAGCTCCCGCTCGCTCAGCGGAAGGTCAGGGTCGTCGTCGACTGGACGGTCGCGCTCTTCTTCCGCCGCGACATCGCGGAGCTGGGCCAGCTCGGGCATCCCGAGAAGCTCGGCTGAGCCTCAGTCGACGAGCTCGAGCCGTGGGTTCTCGCGCAGTCGGCGTCCGAACTTGCCGGAGGGCTTCCCGTCTGTCAGCACGACGTCGGCGGTGAAGTCGTCGGCGCCACGGATGAGCGACGAGCCGACGCCGTAGGCGTCCACCGGCACCCCGCGCTCCTCGAAGGTGCGGATCTTCTCGACGTCGAAGCCGCCCGAGACCACGATCCGGACGTGGCCGAAGCCGGCGGCGTCGAGCGCCTCGCGGGTCTTGCGCACGAGCTGCTCGTTCACGCCTGTCGGCTTGAAGTCGCCCAGCTCCTGCCAGAGCGACCGGTCGACGAGCGTCTCGGACGTGTCGAGGCGAACGCCCCAGAGCCGGTCGCCGAGCGCCTCGGCTACCTCGAGGGCAGTGCGCACGGAGTCGTTCTCGAAGTCGACGAGGACCGTCACGGACATGTCGGCGGGAGCCCACTTCGCGAACTTGCGCGCGGCGAGGACGGTGTTCCCGTCGTACGCCGCGATCAGCGAGTGCGGCACCGTGCCGAGCGCGCGGCCGCCCCACCAGGACGCCTGCTCGTCGCTCGTGACCCCGATCTCGAACCCCGTCACCTGTCCCGCGATGTAGGCGGCGTACCCGTCACCCGCCTGGACGCGGTGGTGATCGAAGCGAGCCGGCATGAAGATGAGCGGCTTGCCGTTCGCCGCCTCCAGCACGCGCACGACGTTGGTCGTGATCAGCGTCCGCCGGGCGAGCGTGCCGAGGTAGGCGGTCTCGAGATGCGCGAACGTCGTGTAGTCCCCCTCGATCGTGAGCACGGTCTCCCACGGCTCGAGCCGGTCGCCGTCGTGCAGCGCCCGAATCGTCAGCCCGTGCGGCTCCGCCGAACAGAGCCGGAGGATCGCGATCGCCTCGTCCACCCCGCCGAGCCAGGCGTCCTTCTTCTGGAAGACCTGGACGACGACCCGCGGGTGGCGACCGTCGGCGAGGAGTGCCGCGCGGGCGTGGTTGAAGTACGCGTCGGTGTACCACCCCGCACGCATCTTCTCGACGGGGAGGTCGAAGACCTCGGGAGCGAGGCGTCGGCTAGTCGGTCGCGGCATGCTCGAGCTCGAGGCACGCCTTCAGCGCTGCCTCGGCCACCTCGAGCTGCTCGTCGGTCGGCTCCGCGGTCGAGAAGCGGTGCTGGAGCTCGTGCCCCGGCTTCGACAGCGCGCGCGCGAGCGGGTGGTCCGGGTGCCGCGACATCCAGCCGAAGACCTCGGTGGCGGCCGCCACCGCGCCGATCTGGGCGGCGGCCTGCGCCTGGCGACGGTGCCGCTCCGGCGCGAACCCGGCGAGGACGTTGCCAACCGCGGACGTGGCGACCAGCGGTCCGACGAGATGCCCGCCGCAGCGCTCATGCTCGCGGGTTGCGCGCTTCCCGTGCTCGTACGTGCCGATCGAGATGTGCTCCGCGCCGTGATACGCCGCGAGCTCGCCGCCGCGCAGGGCGAGCACGGCCGGCGCGACCGAAGCGACCGCCGCCAGCAGCTCACGCGCCACGGGCCGCAGGTCCGACTCACGCAGGACGCGGACGAACGCCGCCGCACCGAGCATCGAGGCGAGCGTCTTGCGGTTCTCCATCGGCAGCCTCGCGGCGGGCAGCTTCGCCTTGATCTGCGGCAGCAGGAGGAGCGCCTCGGCAAGGCGGGCCGGCCCGCGCAGGAACGGATTCTGGATCCGCGAAGCCTGCAGCCGCTTCCGCGCCGAGACGACCTCGATCCGCCCGTCCTCGTGTCGGATCGCGCACGCCCACGAGTGCGGGCCGTGCACCAGCACGCCGTTCGGCAGAGCCATCCCCCCGAGCCGAATCTTTTCCTTGGCCATCGCGCCGAAGGGTAGTCGGCTCAGGCGAGGACGGCGCGGGCGGCGTGGCGCAGCCAGCCGAGTGCGTGCTCGAGGTCGGAGACCGGGATGCGCTCGTCGTGGGAGTGGACGAGGGACGCGGCCACCTCGGCCGGCAGCTCCCCGGTGTTCGGGAAGAAGCCGTACGCGACGGTTCCGAACGCCTCGCGCAGCCAGTGGCTGTCGGTGAACCCGGCGCAGGCGAGCGGCGCGACCTGCGCTCCCGGATCCGCCTCCGCGACCCACTCCTCGAGTGCGCGCCAGAGCGGCGTCTCGAGCGCCGAGCGTGTGCCGCCGCGCGCCTCGATCCACTCGAGCTCGTAGTCGATGTCTCCGCCGAGCACGGCACGGATCATCGGCTCGACGTGCTCGGGGTGCTGGCCCGGCAGAAGCCTGCAATCCACCTCGAGCTCACACGCACCCGGGATGACGTTGCGCTTCGCCGAGCCCGCGATGACCGTCGGCGAGAAGGTCGGCGCGAGCAATGCCTCGATGACCGCGGCGCCCACGGGTGAGAGCGGCCGCAGCCGCTCGACCGCCTCCTGGGCGGGTGGTACGTCTCCCAGCACCACCGACAGGAACGCCTCCACCTCCGGGCCCAGCTGCGGCTCCGGCCGGTACGCCGCGATCCGCTCGATCAGCCGGGACGCCTTGACGAGCGGGTTGTCGGCGATTCCGGGCATCGAGGCGTGTCCCGAGCGACCGAGCACCCGCAGCCGGAAGGGAGCGGTCATCTTCTCCGCGACCGTCGCCTCGTAGATCGGCCGGCCGTCCTCGAGCTCGACGCGCGAGCCGCCGCCCTCGTTGATGGCGAAGTCGCAGCGGACGGCGTCGGGATGGTCCTCGCACAGCCACTCGAGCCCGAAGCCCGCGCCGGCTTCCTCGTCGGCGGTCGCCGCGAAGATCAGGTCGCCGCTCGGCCGGAAGCCCTCGCGCGCGAGCGACGCGATCGCCACGGCGTTCGCCGCGACCTCGCTCTTCATGTCGAGTGCGCCGCGACCCCAGACCATGCCGTCTCTCAGCTCGCCCGAGAACGGCGGCACCGACCATTCCGCCGGGTCGGCGAGCACGACGTCGGTGTGCCCGAGGAGGAGCAGCGACGGCCCGTCGCCCCCCTTGAGCCGGGCCACGAGGTTCGCGCGCTCGGGCACCTTCGCGATCAGCTCGCACTCGACGCCGTTCGCCTCGAGGTAGTCGCGGAGGAGCTCGGCGGCGGCCGTCTCGTTGCCGGGCGGGTTCGTCGTGTCGACGCGGATCAGGCGCTGGAGGAGGTCCGTGACCTCGTCGCGGAGCGAAGCCGTGCTCATCGCCGCGTTCCTAGCACGAGCACGTAGTCGCGCGCGAGGACACCGGAGGCCAGGTACTCGAGATAGACGGACCTTGCGTGCGCCCGGGCCTTGTCGTTCTGCTCGGCGAGCCACGCGCGGAGAGGAGGCATCGAGGTGGAGGCGAGCTCCCAGAGCTCCTCGCCCGACCCGGCCACCACCCGCCATACGCCGGTCTGCAGCTCGAGGTCGAACGCGCCGCCCAGCAGGCGCCGCACGCGCTCCTCCCTCGCCCACTCGCGCGCGTCTGGCCCCGGCGGGAAGGTCCGGCCGGCCCGCTCGGCCACCTCCGACCATTCGTCCTTCGGCCAGGCGGTGAGCGCGAGCCGGCCACCGGTACGGCAGACACGGGCGAGCTCGGCCGCAGTGCGCTCCTGGTCGGGGGCGAAGATCGCCCCGAAGGCGGACGCGACGGCGTCGAACTCGGCGTCGCCGTACGGCAGCTCCTGGCAATCGCCCTCGTCGAAGCGGACCGTGAGCCCCTCCTCCTCCGCGGCCCGGCGCGCCTTGGCGAGCTGGTCGGCGGAGATGTCGATGCCGGTCACGTCCGCGCCGGTTCGGGCGGCTCTCAGCGCGACGCCACCGGTACCGCAGGCCACGTCGAGCACGCGCATTCCGGGCTCGATCGCGAGCGCGGCGACGACGCGATCATGGATCGGCGCGAAGGTCTCCGCAATGCGCTCGTAGGTCGCACCGCTCCAGGTGTCGGCAGCGGACACGCGCCGGAGCATACTGCGGTCATGGGTGACCTCTTCTCGGACGCCGCCGACCGTCACGCGGGCGAGGTGGCGCCGCTCGCGCAGCGCCTTCGCCCGGCGTCCCTGAGCGAGTTCGTCGGCCAGGCACACGTCCTCGGCGAAGGCTCGGCGCTGCGGCGCGCGATCGAGGAGGACCGCGTCCACTCCTCGATCCTCTACGGCCCGCCCGGCAGCGGGAAGACGACGCTCGCACGGATCGTGGCCGCCTCGACCGGCGCGGCGTTCGAGGAGCTGTCGGCAGTCTCGGCGACGGTGAAGGACGTACGCGAGGTGCTCGCGCGGGCCAAAGAGCGGCTCGGGACGACGGGCCGGCGCACGATCCTCTTCCTCGACGAGATCCACCGCTTCAACAAGGCGCAGCAGGACGCGCTGCTCCCTGGAGTGGAGTCCGGGCTCGTGACCCTGATCGGCGCGACGACCGAGAACCCGTACTACGAGGTCAACTCCGCCCTCATCTCGCGCACACAGGTCTACGAGCTCGAGGCGCTGACGCCGGAGGAGATGGCACTCGTGGTCCGGCGCGGGCTCGCGGAGGTAGGCGGAGCCGCGTCCGACGACGTCGTCGAGCTGATCGCCCAACGCTCGGGCGGCGACGCGCGCACCGCGCTCAACATCGTCGAGCTCGCGAACGAGACCGCCGACGGA
>DATEPQ010000011.1:0-4268 GCA_035273125.1 Gaiellaceae bacterium | reverse complement strand
ACCGGGTCGAGCTTGCCCTCCTGCGCCTGCTTCGTGAAGTTGCGGCCGAACTGGTCGAGCAGCTTCGAGGACTTCGACTTCTCCCCTGCCGGGCCGCCCGCGCCCGCCTGGCGACGGCCGGGGCCCGAGAGCATGCGGATGATCTCGTTGCGGATCTTCTCGGCGTCAGCGTCGAAGTCGAGCAGGATGCGCGCCGCGACGCCCTCGTTCTCGCGCACGAGGCCGAGCAGGATGTGCTCGGTGCCGATGTAGTTGTGGCCGAGGGACAGCGCCTCCCGCATCGCGAGCTCCAGGACCTTCTTCGCGCGCGGCGTGAACGGGATCTGGCCGGTCGTGACCTCGTCGCCCTGGCCGACGATCCGCGCGACCTGCGCCCGCACTTCTTCCACCGTGATGTCGAGAGACTCGAGTACCCGCGCCGCGAGACCCTCCTCCTCACGGAGCAGCCCGAGCAGGATGTGCTCGGTGCCGATGTAGTTGTGCTTGAGCGCCCGCGCCTCGTCCTGAGCGAGGACGACCACCTGGCGAGCCCGTTCGGTGAAGCGTTCGAACAATCCTCGACCCTCCTTTCCCTCTGTACAACCGCAGTCAGCCGGTCGAAGATGCGCTCATCGTAGCCGAGCCCTTGGTCGGTAGAGAGTGACGCCTCGGGCGGTGGCGGCGGGTCAGTTCCGCGAGCGAGCACCGCGCCGGCGCCGCCGGTAGTCGGCCTGCGCCACGCGATCGGCACACAGCTCGCAGCAGAACCGCCGGCTGCGGTTGCGGCTGCGATCGATGTAGACGCAGCGGCATGGGCTTCCCGCGCAACGGCCGAACCGCTCCCACCCGCCGTCGCGGATCACCTCGAGCAGGCCGAGCGCCGCGTACGGGGCGACGAACGCGAGCCCCTCGGTCTCGTCCGGCCACGACCGGAACCCCCAGGATTGAGCCGAGCGCTCGAGCCGCGGAGGCGTCCCGGAGTCTGCCACCAGCGCATTCAGCGCCTCGACGGCCTCGGCCTGGGTCGCGGCGTCGAAGGCGGCCGCCAGCCGTGAGCGCAGCTCGCGCGCGCGTTCGACGTCGGCGTCGGTGATCGCGTCCGCCGCGCGAGGGAAGCCGTTGCCGCGCAGCCAGCGCCGCAGGACGTCGGCATCGCGGAGATGCTCGTGGTCGGGGTCGTACTCGTCCCACGAGTTGATCAGCGTCACCGCTAGTTCGGCGCCCGTCGCCCGTTCTAACTCCGTCAGTGCCATTGCGTCTAAAGATACTGACACGCGTCAGGTGCTTGATGGCAAGATGCTCCTGACGGACAGCACGCGGAAGGAGGACGAAATGCGTTTCACACGACGCCTGATCCCGGCAGGAGCCGCGGCACTGATGTTGGCCCTGGCGCCGGTCGCGGCCGCTTCGGCACCGACCGTGACGATCACTCCCTGGAACAGCACGCGGACGATCGCGGCGAGCCCGGACACGTGCCCCTTCCCGATCGTGGTCCACTCGGAGGGCACCTTCAGGGAGTCGGTGTACTCGGACGGGCGGGACGTGACGACCGTGTCGGACTTCCACATCACGTGGACGAATGCGGAGAACGGCAAGTCGATTCACTCGGCCCTCGGCGGGCCGGTGATCTCCCAGTCGAACGGCGATGGGACGTCGACCGTCACCGTCAACGGGAACGACGCGCTCTTCACCGCGCCGGGGATCGGCGTCTTCTTCGCCGACGTCGGCCGGCTGGTCTCGGTCGTCGACGACAGCGACCCGAACGCTCCGCCGGTCGTGCTGCAGTCCACCGGGCACCAGGACACGGCCTTGTTCCCGGCCGTCTGCGCGGCGCTCGCGTAACTCCCGAGGGGCGTGGCGCACCCGGCGCCGCGCCCCTCACTC
This sequence comes from Gaiellaceae bacterium, assembly GCA_035273125.1. Taxonomy (GTDB): domain Bacteria; phylum Actinomycetota; class Thermoleophilia; order Gaiellales; family Gaiellaceae; genus Palsa-739. The sequence continues at coordinate 2,405 of DATEPQ010000011.1, read as the reverse complement.
TCTCGCGCGAAGGGTCGGGAAAAGGATCACGTCGCGGATGGTGTCCCTGCCAAGCAGCGCCATGGCCAGCCGGTCGATGCCGACGCCGCAGCCGCCGTTCGGCGCCATGCCGTACGACATGGCCTCGACGTAGTCGGGATCGCCCGGCTCGGCTTCGACATCGCCTGCTTCCCGCTCCGACTCCTGCAGCGCGAATCGCCTGGCCTGCTCCTCGGGGTCGTTGAGCTCGCTGAAGGCATTCGCGAACTCCATCCCGCTCACCACAGCCTCGAAGCGTTCCACGAGAGTCTCGTCGTCGTCGGTCGTGCGGGCGAACGGGGACATCTCGATCGGCCAGTCGTAGACGATCGTCGGCTGCGTCAGCTCGGGCTCGACGAAGTGGGAGTACGCGTGGTCCGCGAGCTGCGACCAGCTGCGGTCGCTCGAGATGTCCACCCCCGCCTCCGTGAGCTTCGCGCGGAGCTCGGCCTCGTCGCGGGTCCACACGCCGTGCGCGTCGAGCACCTCGGTGAACCGCACTTCCTGCCACTGCGAGAAATCGACGTCGTGGCCGCGGAACGTTGTCTTCGTCCCGCCGATCGTCGCCTCGGCGGCGTGCCGGACGAGCTCCTTCAGGCGGGCCGCCGTGTCCTTGTAGTCCGCGTACGCCTCGTACCACTCGATCTGCGTGAACTCCGGGGAGTGCTTGTAGGAGTAGCTCTCGTTGCGGAAGTCCTTCGAGAGCTCGTAGACCTTCTCCAGCCCGCCGACGATGAGCCGCTTGAGGTAGAGCTCGTCGGCGATGCGGAGATAGAGCTCGGCGTCGAGCAGCTCCGACCGCGTCACGAACGGCTCCGCGAAGCCGCCGCCGTAGCGCGGCTGCAGGATCGGCGTCTCGACCTCGAGGAACCCCTCCCCGTCGAGGTAGGCGCGGATTGCGGACACCATCCGCGCGCGCTTGATCGCGTCGTCGCGCGCCTCCTCGCTCATGAGGAGGTCGAGATAGCGCTTGCGGTAGCGGAGCTCGACGTCCTCGATCCCGTGGAAGGTGTCGGGCAGCGGCGCGCGAATCCGCGCCAGCACCTCGAGCTCGTCCACCTGCAGCGAGGGCTCGCCGCGGCGCGACTGGGCCGGCGAGCCGGTCACGCCCACGATGTCGCCGAGGTGGAGATCGAGCTCGCCCGTGCGCTCCGCCGGGCAGATCAGCTGGATGCGGCCGGAGCGGTCGACGAGGTCGAGAAAGACGAGCTTCCCCATGTCGCGGCGCGCCATGACCCGGCCGGCGAGGCGCCGCTTCGTCGCGTCGTCGGTCGCGCCGGCTTCGAGCTGCTCTGCCTCGGCGCGGACGGCCGCTACCTCGTCCCGGTCGGGGAAACGCTTTGCGGCCATGGGCGCCGAGTCTAGTGGCGCCTGCGAGCGCGGCCGGTCACGACGCCGAGCAGAAAGGCCAGGGCGAGCCCGACCCTGCGGCGCGATCGCACCTGAGGGGGCTCAGGAGCCCCGGCAGGTTCCGGCCGCCGAGGAGCCTGGGCGCCGGCGGGAAGCAGGCGGATGATCTGCTCACGGATTGTTTCCGCGTCGGCGCCGAGGTCGAGCAGGATGCGGGCGGCGACGCCGTCCTTCTCGCGCACGATGCCGAGCAGGAGGTGCTCGGTGCCGATGTAGTCGTGCCGAGAGACAGCGACTTGCGAAGCGCGCGCTCCAGCACTCTCTTCGCGCGCGGCGTGAAGGGTATCTGCCCGATTCTGACCTGGTCGCCCTGGCCGACAATCTGCGTGACCGGCGTATGCACGGCCTCCACTGTGATGCCTAGAGACTCGAGTGCCCGTGCCGCGAGGCCTCGTTCCTCGCGGAGCAACCCGAGCAGGAGATGCTCGGTGCCGATGCAGTTGCTTGAGCGCACGCGCCTCCTCCTGAGCGAGGAGGACGACGTCGCGAGCCGCCTCGGTGAACCGCTCGAACACTCGAGCGGAGGCTAGTCCTAGGCGGCTTTCACGTCCATGATCTTGAACTTCTTGGCGCCGCGGGGAGTCGGGGCCTCGACCACGTCGCCCTTCTTGTGGCCCATGATCGCCTTGCCGACGGGGGACTCGTTCGACAGCTTGAGCTCGGCCGGGTCGGCCTCCGCCGAGCCGACGATGTGGTACTCGACGGTCTTGTTCGAGCCCATGTCCCGGAGCCGGACCTTCGTTCCGACCGAGACCTCGCCCGAGCGGATCTCCTTCTTCGTGACGACGCGCGCGTTCTTCAGTCGCTCCTCGAGCGTCGCAATCCGCGCCTCGAGATGGGCCTGGTCGTTCTTCGCCGAGTCGTACTCCGCGTTCTCGGCGATGTCGCCGAACTCGCGCGCGATCCGGATGCGCTCCGCGACCTCGCGGCGGCGCACGGTCGACAACTCCTCGATTTCCTGCTGGAGCTTCTTGTAC
>DATEPQ010000010.1:0-5292 GCA_035273125.1 Gaiellaceae bacterium | reverse complement strand
GACGAACGCGCTCCAGTAGCGCCGGGTGGGCTCGAACCACCGACCTCTGCATTATGAGTGCAGCGCTCTAACCAGCTGAGCTACGGCGCCTCGCGCCGGCGCATAGTAGCGGAGACGAAGCCCACCGCCAGCACCGCCGCGACGGCGAGGACGGCGGCTCTCGTGGCCCGGCGCGGGAGGGACGGCCTGGGACGCACTTCGTAGTAGAGGCGCTCGGGCCGCGGGCCGGACGGGCCGGCGGGGCCGTGCTCGCGAGCGAGCTTCAGCACCTGCGCGACGTGGAGCGCCCGCCGTCCCGTGTTTCCCTGTTCGATCTGCGTCTTGCAGGAGAAGCCGTCGGCGACGACGAGCGTGTCGGCGTCGAGCTCGCGCACCTTCGGTAGGAGCCCCTGCTCGCCGCACTGCATCGAGATGCCGTGATGGGCGGCCTCGAAGCCCCACGAGCCCGCGAGCCCGCAGCAGCCCGCGGTCAGCGTGTCGACCTCGACGCCCATCTTCCGCAGCAGCTCGAGCTCGGGATCGATGCCGCCGGTCGCCTTGTGGTGGCAGTGGCCCCAGACGAAGGCCTTGCGCTCGAGGCGGGGCGGCTCGACCTCGAACCGCTCGAAGAACTCGGCGAAGTGGTACGTGTTCTGCGCGAGCCGCGTCGCGTCGTCGTCGTGCGGTAGCAGCTTCTCGAGCTCGTCCTTGAAGACGGCCACGCAGCTCGGCTCGAGGCCGACGATGGGGGTCCCCTCGCGGTACCACTCGCGCAGCTGGTCGAGGCTGCGGTGGAGGTAGCGCTCCGCCAGGCCGAGGAAGCCGTAGTCGTAGAGCGGCCGACCGCAGCAGACGTGGCCCTCGGGGACGATCACCCGCCAGCCAGCCGCCTCGAGTGCCTCGACGGCGGCGACGCCGACGTCCGTGTGCAGGTGGTTGTTGAACGTGTCCGGAAAGAGGACGACCTTTCGGCCGGCCGTGTTCGTCGTCCCGCCGCGCTGCCTGAACCACTGCTGCAGCGTGAGCGGGGCGAACTCCGGCACCTCGCGCTGCTGCGTCATCCCGGCCGCGAGCTTGAAGGCCTGGGCGAACGGCGGCGTGTGCGTCACGAAGTTGACGAGGCCCGGCGCCCGCGACGCGAGCCGCGCGACCTGGTCGATCAGGCCGAACGCGTACGCGTGACGCGGGCGCAGCCGGTGCTTCCAGCGGTTGTGGAGGAACTCCGCCTTGTAGGTCGGCATGTCGACGTCGACCGGGCAGTCGTTCGTGCAGCCCTTGCACGAGAGGCAGAGGTCGAGCGCCTCCATCACCTCGTCGGACTGCCAGCCGTCGGTGATGACTTCGCCCTCGAGCATCTCGAACAGGAGGCGGGCGCGGCCGCGGGTCGAGTGCATCTCTTCGCGGGTCGCCATGAAGGAGGGACACATGACGTCCATCCCGTCCGGCTTGCGGCACCTGCCGACCCCGACGCAGCGGAGTGTCGCGTGCGCGAAGTCGCCCTCGTCCTCGGGGTAGGCGAACTTCACGGGCGGGCGCCAGGGGTCGTAGTCGGCGCCGAGCTTGAGGTTCTCGTCCAGCCGGTAGGGGTCGACGACCTTGCCCGGATTCATCTTCCCCTCGGGATCCCAGATCCCCTTGAACTCGCGGAAAGCCCCCACGAGCTCCTCGCCGTACTGCTTGTAGAGGAGCTCCGCGCGCGCCTGGCCGTCGCCGTGCTCGCCGGAGAGCGAGCCGCCGTACGAGACGCAGAGGTCGGCCGCCTCCTCGACGAAGGCGCGGTACTTCGCGATCCCGCTCTTCGAACGGAGGTCGAAGTCGTAGCGAACGTGCATGCAGCCCTGGCCCAGGTGGCCGTAATACGTGCCCCAGTAGCCGTGCCGCTTGGCGAGGGCGCGCAGGTCGCGGAGATAGTCGCCGATGCGCTCCGGCGGCACGGCCGAGTCCTCCCAGCCCTCCCAGTGGTCCTCGCCCCGCGGGAACGCCGCCATCGCGAGACCGACCTCCCGGAGCTGCGCGAGCTGCTTCCGCGCCCCGTCTCCCTCGACGAGCCTGCCGTCGACGGCCCGGGACCGGAGCTCCGCGAGGAGGGCGCGCGCCCGCTCGCCCGCCTCGTCGTCCGTCTCTCCGCCGAGCTCGACGTACATCCAGCCCCGTCCCTGCGGCAGGCTGTCGAGCGCCTCGACGTTGAACGCCGCCTCTCGCTCGAGCTCGACGAGCAGGTCGTCGAAGCCCTCGACCGCGAGCGGCCGGTGAGCGAGCGCCTCCTGGACGTGGTCTCCGGCGGTGGCGATGTCGTCGAAGCCCAGCACGACACCGCATTTCGCGGGCGGGTCGGGAATCAGCTGCAGCGTCGCCTCGAGGACCGTGACGCACGTGCCTTCGGTCCCGACGAGCGCACGGGCGACGTTGAAGCCGCGCTCGGGCAGCAGATCGTCGAGGTTGTAGCCGGAGACGCGCCGCGGAATGGGCGGAAACCGCTCGCGGATCGAGTCGGCGTACCGGTCCCGGAGGTCGCGGAGGGCGGCGTAGATCTCGCCCCGCCGCCCGCCGCCGGCGACGATCCGCTCCAGCTCGGCCTCGGAAGTCGCGCCGACCCGCAACCGCAGGCCGTCGTAGGTCAGGATCTCGAGCGAGTGGACGTTGTCCGACGTCCGCCCGCCTTCCCCGAGGAACATCGCCTGCACGGAGTGCGCGCCGCACGAGTTGTTGCCGACGTTGCCGCCGATCGTGCAGTACGCGTGCGTCGACGGGTCGGGGCCGAAGACGAGCCCGTGTGGGCCGGCCTTCCGGTTCACGTGCTCGTTGATCGCGCCCGGCTCCACCGAGACGAGGCGCCGCTCGGCATCGACCTCTCCGATCCCCGTCAGGTACTTCGAGCAGTCGAGGATGACCGCGACGTTGACCGTCTCTCCGGAGAGGCTCGTGCCACAGCCGCGCGGGGTGATCGGAGCGCCGTGCTCGCGACAGATGCGGTGCACCGCGACGATGTCCTCGAGCGTCCGCGGGAGCACGACGCCGATCGGCGGCTGGCGGTAGTTCGACGCATCCGTCGCGTACAGCGCCCGGCTCGCGGTGTCGAACCGGACGTCTCCCTCGATTGCGCCCCGCAGATCGGCGGCGAGGGAGCGCCGGTCGATCTCGGGGGAGGTCACTCCCGGAGGTCGCCGGCGAGGCGTTGCAGCTCTGCCTCCAGCCGCTCGAGCGCTTCGCCCTCCTCCGCGCGGTTCCGCTCCAGGAGCTCTCGCGCGTCGTCGGAGAGACCGACCGATTGCCCCAGCGTGAGCAGCGCGTCATATGACGCGATCTCGTGGTGTTCGGTCGCCGCGGCCGCGGCCGCATGGAAGACGTCGGCGAGACGATCGTCCGCGAAGCTGTCCGAGAGCTCGTCGTGATGCTGCGCGAGCTTCTCGACCGGCGGGCTGAGGTTCGAGCTCGGCTCGGCGTCCACCGCGCGGAAGACCTGCTCGAGCCGCGTCGCGTGCTCCTTGGTCTGCTCGAGATGCTCGGCGACCGCCGAGGCGAGCCCCTCGCTCTCTATCTCGCCGTGCAGCTTCGGGAGCACCTCGAACGAGAGCGTACGCTCGACCCAGAGCAGCTCGCCGAGCAGCTGGAGGAAGAGGTCACGCGGGTTGCTCAGCGTCGGAGGGATGCGGGCTCCTTCTTTCGCGCCGCCGGCGGTGCGGAGACGCGCTTCGTCTTCAGCAGTCCGGCCAGGCGATCGGCGAGCGCCATGATCACGAGCGCCGGGTTCGCTGCGCCCTCCGTCGGGAAGACGCTGCCGTCGCACACGAACAGGTTGGAGCACTCCCACGCCCGGTGGCTGGCGTCGACGACGCTGTCCTCGGGGGTGAATCCCATCCGGCAGCCGCCCACGAGGTGCGCGTAGCGGTCGATCTTCAGCGTGTCCTGCGCGCCGGCGTTCTCCCAGATCTCCTCGATCACCTTCGTCCCGTGCTCGACGTTCTTCTTGTCGTTCTCGCACAGGGAGTACGAGAAGTTGGCCACCGGCATCCCGTACTGGTCGGTCTCCGACGCGAGGGTGACGCGGTTCTCGGGCAGCGGCAGGAACTCGCAGAGGAGGCCGAGGAGTGTCCAATGGTTGTAGTCGCGCATGTATTCGCGCATCGCCTGGCCCCAGTGGCCGTCGGCGAGCACGTGCTGCGCCCAGTCGATCGGCAGCGGGCCGACGGTCTGGATCGAGAAGCCGCGCGCGAAGCCGCGCGACTCGTCGGTCTCGTAGAACTGCTCGGACGAGATCTCCGGCGGCGGCGCCTTGTACATCCGTAGCTCGTACGGGAAGCGGGCGGCGATCTGCGTCGCGCCCTGGACCATCACGTAGCGCCCGACCTGGTCCGAGCCGTTCGCGAGGCCGTGCGGGAAGCGGCGGCTCATCGAGTTGAGGAGCAGGCGCGGGGTCTCGATCGCGTAGCCGCAGACGGCGACGGCTTCGGCCGGCTGGAAGCGCTCGATGTTGTCGCCGTCGACGTAGGTCACGCCCGTGCACCGGCCGCTCGATTCGTCGATCTCCACACGCGTCGCCATGCAGTTCGCACGCACCTCGACGCCGTACTCGATCGCATCCGGCAGGTGGGTGATCAGCGGGCTCGCCTTGGCGTTCACCTTGCAGCCCTGCAGGCAGAAGCCGCGGTAGATGCAGTGCGGCCGCCGGCCGAAGACGCCGTTCGTGATCGCGACGGGACCGACCCGCATCTCGATCCCGCAGCCGAGCGCGCCCTGCCACGCGACGCTCGCGGCACCGGCGACAGGATGCGGCCCGTGCGGATAGCTGTGCGGATCGCCCCACGGCCAGTCCTGGCCGGCGACCGGCAATTCCAGCTCGACTCGCTCGAACGAGTCCTTGAGATCCCAGTACGAGATCGGCCAGTCGACCCCGACACCGTCGCGCGTCCGCACCTCGAAGTCCGAGGGATGGAAGCGCGGGACGTAGCCGGCGAAGTGCGTCATCGAGCCGCCGACACCGACGCCGGAGTTGTTCTTGCCCATCTCGATCGGGTCGTTGCCGGAGATGATCCGCGTGTCCGTCCAGTAGAGGCCCGACGAGCCCTTCTCGTCGCTGACCCAGTCGCGATCGGGATCCCAGAACGGCCCCTTCTCGAGGATCACGACCCGCCAGCCCGCGCGCGCGAGCCGCTGCGCGAGCGTGACGCCGCCGGCTCCCGCACCGACCACGACGAGGTCGACCGGCGCCGAGAGCGGATACTGGGCCATCCGGTCCAGGTTCTGCAGCCCCCGCTCGTGCATGTCGAGCAGGAAGGGCGAGTCGTTGTCCTTCGGCATCAGGACCGAGCCCTT
>DATEPQ010000009.1:0-5940 GCA_035273125.1 Gaiellaceae bacterium | reverse complement strand
AGTCGAGCTTGAACACGCCCGGCCCGTACCGGTACCGCTCCAGCCGGCTGCGGTAGCGCGCGGGGAGCCGGTCGCCGGCGAGCGCGAGCAGCCCGCGCGGCGTCACGTCGAGGAGCACCGGACGCGTGTCGCCGAGCTCGGCGAGCGAATCGACCCTCCGTCCCGTCTCGATCTCGCCGCCGAGCGAGCGGAGGTAGGAGGCGAGCGCGTCGGCGAGCCGCTGCGAGCCGCCGAGCGGGAGCGGCCAGCCGACCGAGTGCGCGAGCAGCCCCAGCATGAGGCCGAACGCCGCGCTGGGTGGCCGCTCGAGCCGGAGCATCGAGTGGGCCGCGAGACCGGCGAAGACACCGCGCGCCTTCGCGCCCCGGAAGGAGACGCGCGCGAGCGTCGTTGCGGGCAGCGCCGCCCGGGCGCCGAAGCGCGCCAGGAGGAGCGGATGCGCCGGCAGGTGCAGCGGCGCGAGCACGTCGTCGAGCAACTGTTCCGCGTCGCGGGCGAGCGGGGCGAAGAGCCGCCGCCAGCGCGCCTCGTCCTCTCCGAGGCCGGACACGGCGGCCTCTGGCGAGCGCTCGAGCACGACGGCGGTGCCGTCGTCGAACGGGTGCGCGAGCGGCGCCGGCGGCTCGATCCACTCGAGGCCGTGCTCCGCGAGCGGCAGCGTGCGGAAGAACGGCGACGCGACGCCGAGCGGGTGGATCGCCGAGCAGACGTCGTGGACGAATCCCGGCTCCGTCAGCTCTGCCGAGCGTGCCCCTCCGCCCACGGTGTCGGCTGCTTCGAAAACCCGCACCGGCAGCCCGGCCTGCGCGAGCACGATGGCGGCGGCGAGCCCGTTGGGCCCTGCGCCGACGACGAGGGCGTCGGGCATCGTCACCGGCCCAGGGGAATAGGACGCTCACGCGGTTCCCCTTCCGTAGGGCTATGGCGAAGCGGTGTCGTGCGGGAGCGCATCCTCTTCCTGATCGTCGTCGTTCCGAGCCCGGCGTTCGTGCCAATGATCCTGCCGAACTGTGGCTGGGGAGGGACGGCTGCCGCACCGGTCTCCGTTCGCATAGTGAGATCAACCCACTCCGGGGGCTCCCGGCCTCCGGCGCTCCGGAGATAATCCGATCGTCCAGGACCATGTGGAAACGGCGATCGACAGTCGAAATCCGACAGCTTCCGCAGGAGCGCAAGGCTCTTGCCGAGCGCTACACGATCGATGCGGAGGAGGCGCAGAGGCGCGAGCAACTTCCGTCCGCAGTCGCCGTGCGGGCGGCGAAGGAACAGGCTCAGCGTGCTGCCCGGGCCGAGCGCGAGCGCAAGGCCACCGAAGAGCGGGCACGCCGCGCCGAGGAGGAAGCTCGCCGCAGGGCCGAGGCCGAGGAGTTGGAGCGGCGAGCTGCGGAGGCGGAGGAGCAGGCGCGCCGCTTGGCGGAGACCGTGGAAGCCCTTCGCGACGCCCGGGCTGAGCTCGAGCGCCGGAAGGCCCAGGCCGCGGAGCAGGCTCGTCGTCTCGAGGAGGCTGAGAAGCAGGCTCGCCGCCTGGCCGACACCGAGGAAGCTCTTCAGGCTACCCGCGCCGAGCTCGAACGCCGAGCCCTCGAGGAGCAGGCACGCCACGCGGAGGTAGAGGCGCGCCTCGCGGCCGACGAGGAACGTCGAGCCGCGGAGGCCGAGAAGGAGAAGCGCCGAGCCGCGGAGCAGGCTCGGCGCCTGGCGGCCGCGGAAGAAGCCCTTCGGGCTGCCCTCGCCGAGCTGGAGCGCCGAGCTGCCGAGGAGCAGGCACGCGTAGCGGCCGAGGCTGCGGATGAGGAGGGCCGAGCCGCGCAGGCCGAGGAGCATGCTCGCCGGCTTGCGGAGACCGAGGAAGCCCTTCGCCTCGCTCGTGCCGAGCTGGAGCGCAAGGCTGCCCAGGAGCAAGCTCGCCGCGCTGACGAAGAAGCTCGTCGCGCCGCAGAGGCCGCGGAGGAGACCCGGCTAGCGGAGGCGGAGGAGGCAGGGCGCGCTGCCCAGGCCGAGCTCGAACGAAAAGCCGCTGCAGAGGCAGAGCGCCGTGTGGCAGAGGCCGAGGAGCGGTGGCGCCTCGCCGCCGAGGCCGAGGAGCAGGATCGCCGGGCGGCCGAAGCCGAACTCGAGCGCGAGGCTCACCGCCACAAGCTCGACCCGGCGAGAGGCGAACCCGCCGAACTGGGGCTCGAGGCTGAGCCGGCGGTCGCGCCGGAACCGCGGGTAACGCGCGTTTCCGAGCCCGACGCGGATCCGGGCTTGCCGATCTATCGCTGGTTCGACCGCTAGCCGGTTCCCACGCAAGCCGCGGGCCGTGCACGGCACCGTGTTCTTGTGACACGTCCTGACCCGCGGGGTCCGAGGAGACATCACCGTCTGTGGATGCCGTGCATGTGTCCGCGTCTGCTCTCGGTTTCGACACTTGCGCGGCATTCCAGCCTCGACCAAGGTCTAGTCGCGTCAGGACCTTCGTCAGCGAGCTCGCGAGTTACTGCGAGGTGAGCCTCGTCGATGCGAGCAGCGCGTTCAGACTCTTCTCTTCCTTCGTCAAGCCCGGCCCGCGCAGGCAGGCAGTCATCTCCGTGAGGGTCGAGGGCAGAGGCCTCGTCTGGATCAGGACCTCCACAGTCCGGTCCGCGCCGATGTCGCGGCACATCCCGCCGTCCGTGTCCAGCCGTCGTGCCTGCCGTCCGTCCACCTTGATCGGCGTCCCCGGCCCGACCCCCACGGCCGGCGGATTGCTCGCGTTCCAGGTAACGAGCACTCCTCCCGGCTCGAGCTCACCCACCGGGAGGGCGCAGGATGTCGTGTTCCCCTTTGTCGAGCACGGATCGTGCACCGGCTGCGTACTCAGGTAGACCATCGGGCGGAAGTGCAGCTCGCCGGCCCAGCGGAACGGGTACTCCTTCCAGGAGGCCGGGTGCGAGAAGCTGAGGACGGAGTTCGAGTACTTGACCCGCGGCGGGGCCGTCTTGCCGGCCGCCTGCGCGTAGGCTCCGCCCCCGCAGCCGCTCGTCACCACTACGACGGCAATGGGTGCTGCCGCACAGACGACGCGCAGGCGAGTCAAGTCGGCCTTCATACCCTCTTCTGTACCGCCTGACGCCAGGTTCCGACCGGCTCGAACGACCAGGGTATGCCGCCGTATCGATCTGGCCGTGCTCGAGGGCCGGATCTCATCGCATCGCGTTCGCGACGAGTGACATCACCAGGACGAGGATGGTGACCGCAATGAAGATGAGTGCGAGCTGTCCGACTCGCGCTACGAGTAGTGCGCCGAGGGACGGCGCGAGCGGCTCGACAAGTGCAGGCGCGGGAGCTGCGACGGCCCGCCGCCGCGGCGTCGGCCGGCTCGGTGGCTCGAGTCGTGCCAGAGCCTGAGCGCGTAGCTCAGGTGGGAAGACGAGCACCAGCTCGGGCGAGAGCGGCTCGTCGAATGCCAGCTCCTGGTTGTTCATGGCGAAAGAAGTACTTCGCCGTGCGGTGGCTGATTCCGCCCTTGCTCAGGTTCCTCGGCCGGCTCGAATCACGGCAGGCTGCAGGTCGCCGGCGGTCGGCTCCGAGGCGAAGGCCCACAGCTTGTTCGCCGCGAAGCTGAACGGCGTCGCCAGGACGATTGCGACAGCCTGCGCCCCAAGCCGTCCGGCTCCGGCGACGACGAAGGCGTAAAGGAACAGCTGGTTAGCCCCGAGCGAGAGGGCCGAGACCAGCAGCGCCCGTGCGCCCTGGCCGAGGACAGGAACCTCGGACGCTCGGAACGTCCACGTGCGGTTCCAGAGATAGTTGCTCGCAGCGGCCACGAGGAAGGCGATCGCCGCGGCGCTGAGGTAATGCAGACCTAGCGCGAGCAGAGTTGCATAGACGGCCAGGTTGACCGCGTAGCCCGAAGCCCCAACCGCGCAGAAGCGAACGAACTGGTTCTCGAGCAGCAGTCGTGTTCCGCGGATCGCCACCTACTTACAGTGACCCTCGTGCGGCGTCTTTACGTCGGCCGAAACGGCGGCAGGGTCCAGCCGAAAGACGGATCGTCTTCGCGCGCTCCAGGTGTGAAGCTATGGCTGTCGTGCTGCGGCTGCGGAGGCTTGCGGTAGGTTGCGCGCTCGGCTCTGCCGGCGCGACCTTGGCGCTCGTCCTCGTTGCGAGTCTGAACTTCGCGTACCGCGCTCCTGCGCTGCATGTCGCGCTCGAGACGACGGCGGCACTCGCTGCCTCGGCCGCCGCCTTCCTCCTGTTCGGCCGCTTCTGGCGGACAGGATTTCTCGACGAGCTGATCCTGTCGGCCGGCCTCTCTCTGCTCGCCCTGTGGAACCTCGCCTTCGCGGCCCTTCCGGCCGTCTTCGACCTGCGCGCCGGCCGCCCCACCATGTGGAGCATGTTGTTCACGGCGATGGTTGCGGCGCTGCTGATCGGCGTGGCAGCGCTCCTACCGAGACGCCGGATCAGCGTAGGACGCCGGTGGCCCGTCGTAGTCTACGGAACGGCGCTGGCGCTCGCCATCGCTGGGTCTGCCCCGGTATTCGCGTTCCCCGGCCTTCTGCCCAGAGGCCTCGATTTATCGCTCTCGTCGAGAGACGCTCATCCGAGCCTGGTGGCCGGTGTGCAACTGGGGCTCACGCTGCTCTACATCCTGGCGGCACTGGGCTACACGCGACGCAACCGTCTAACGAACGACGAGCTGAGTGGATGGCTCGCGATCGCCTTCATTCTCTCCGCCGCCAGCCACGTGAACTACTACTTCCATCCGGCCGCGCTCGCGAACTGGGTATACACCGGCGATGTCTTCCGGCTGGGCTTCTATCTGGCCCTACTTATAGGCGCTGCCCGCGAGATCGCCTCCTACTGGACGAGCGTCATCGCCGCGGCGTCCCTCGAGGAACGGCGCAGGCTCGCCCGCGACGTGCACGACGGGCTCGCCCAGGAGATCTCCTTCCTCGCCCGGAACGTCCGGCTCCTTCGTGAGCACGGCGCGGAGCCGCAGCTCGTCGATCGGATTCAGCGCGGCGTCGCCCGCGCGCAGGAAGAGTCGCGGCGCGTCGTGGGTGCCCTCGCTGCCAGACCCGACGAGCCACTCGACAAGGCGCTGGCCGCGGCCGTGCAGGAAGCGGCCCGACGCTACGGCGCGTCCGTGGACATGGAGCTGGCGAGCGGGATCTCGCTATCCCCGCGGGAGCGGGAGGCTGTCGTCCGAATCGCATCCGAGGCCGTCGCGAACGCGGCCCGGCACAGCGGCGCCGAGGTTCTGCGGATCTACCTCGAACGAGCCGACGCCGGCATGCGGCTAGGCGTCGAAGACGACGGGTCGGGCTTCGACGAGCAGCAACCCAGGAGTGGATTCGGGCTCATCACGATGAAAGACCGCGCCGAAGCGCTGGGCGGGAAGCTGCGCGTCGACTCGCGCCGCGGAGTCGGAACCCGGGTGGAGCTCGAGCTATGAGCTTCGCCGCGCACATGGCAACGCAGGAGGTCGGGGCCCTACGGGTGCTCATCGCCGACGACCATGCGCCGACGCGCGAAGACGTTCGCCGAGCACTGACGGACGGCGGCCTCGTCGTGTGCGCAGAGGCCGCCGACGCGGCCCGAGCGGTGCAGCAGGCACTCGAAACGAGACCCGACATCTGCCTCCTCGATGTCCGGATGCCGGGCGGCGGTGTCGCCGCGGCCTGGGAGATCTCGGCGCGCCTGCCGACGACGAAGGTCGTGATGCTCACCGTCTCGGACCAGGACGGCGACCTCTTCCGCGCGCTCCGTGCCGGCGCAGTGAGCTATCTGACCAAGGACATCGATTTCGAGAAACTGGCCCAGGCGCTGCGCGCGGTCGCCGAAGGAAAGGCGGCAATTCCACCGGCTCTCGTCGCTCGCATGGTGATGCAGTTCCATTCCAGCGACCCGCGCTTCCGCACGACCGAGGTCGGAGCGGAGCTCGGCCCGCGCCTCACGAGCCGAGAGTGGGAC
>DATEPQ010000008.1:0-35259 GCA_035273125.1 Gaiellaceae bacterium | reverse complement strand
TCGGCCTGGCGGAAGGCGAACTCGGCGACGGCGTGACAGATGCGGCGCTCGATGCGCTCGGTGCGAAACGCGACCTCGTCGTCGCCCTCGCCCTCGCGCCACTCCTTCGCCCCGTACGCGTCCCCGACGGCCATCCGCACGATCGAGATCGGGGCGTGCACCCCTCCGAGCGGGGCGACTCCGGGGATCCGGCGCCCGGTGCGGACGATCACCCGGCCCCCGATCTCCTCGCGGAGGATGCGGTTCGGGGAGCCGACGTCCCCACGACCCTCGGGAGTGACCGTCGCAGCCTTGAGCCCGAGCCCGTGCTCGCGAATCGCCGTGGCGGCCTCGTGGACAATTCCGTTCTCGGTCTCGCGGCGCCGCTCGAGGGAGAGATCGAAACGCGGGAACTCGAGCTCGACCCCGATCACGTCGGGGGCGAGCACGCGGAGGCTCTCCTCCAGCAGCTCCTGCCCCGTCTCGTCGCCGTCGAGAACGACGATCGTCCGCTCGTCGCGCATCGCGCTCGATGGTAACCGCGTTGAACACGACGACATGGGATGGACGAGGAAGGGTCGGAAGGGAGCGTTCCGCTACCACGACAGCAGCGGCAAGCGGATCACGGACGAGCGAAAGCTCGCCCGGATCGAGGCACTTGCGATCCCGCCTGCGTGGAAGGACGTCTCGATCTCGCCGCGGTCGACGGCAAAGCTCCAGGCGACCGGCTTCGACGCCGCAGGGCGGAAGCAGTACCTCTACAGCGCGGACTATCGCGCGCAGCAGGAGCGGGCGAAGTACGACATGCTGATCCGCTTCGGCGACGCCCTTCCGGCACTTCGCGAGGCGATGTCTCTCCATTTCGACCAGGAGGAATTCGATCGAGAGCGTGTCTCCGCCATTGCCTTGCGGTTGATCGAGTTGGGCTGGTTCCGGGTCGGCTCCGAGCGGTACGTGCGCGACGGAACCTACGGCGTGACGACGCTCCTGAAGCGGCACGTCACGGTGCGCGGTCGCCGCGTCTGTCTTTCGTTTCCTGCGAAGCACGGGATCCGGGTGCGCACGGCGGTGGTGGACGCCGATCTCGCGGCGGCCATCCGGACCCTGCTCGAGATCAAGGGCCCACGCGTCTTCAAGTACGAGTGGGAGGGCGGCATCTACAACTTGACGAACAAGCGGCTGAACGACTACGTGAAGATCTATCTCGGGGAGGAGTTCAGCGCGAAGGACTTCCGCACGTGGGGCGGGACGCTGCTTGCCTCGATCTACTTCGCCGAGCGGGTGCGCAAGGACGGATTTCCAGAATCGGAACGCGAGCAGAAGCGATCAGTGACAGCGGTCATGCGGCGCGTCGCGGAGCGACTCGGAAATACGCCCGCAGTCACGCGCGAGTCGTACGTGTCGCCTGCCGTTGTCGAGCAGTACCTCGACGGGCGAACGATCGACGATTTTCGCCCACGGCATTTGCGCGTGGTCAACTCCCGCGAGGTAGGACTCTCGCCGGAGGAACAGGCCGTGCTCAGCTTGCTGCGTTCCTGGCGAATTCGACGCGCGCGCGAAGCTGCATAGTGCCGAGTGCGTTTCTGTAGGGTTTCTCGCAAATCTTCCCGGCGAAGGAGGGCAACGGTGGCTCGGAAAACAGTGCTCGTTTGCGACAGTTGTGGCAGCGAGGTCGACGAGGGTCGGGGCGCGGTGATGCGCGTCACGTTCACCGACGCCCGCCGGGGAGCGAAGCAGGCCGACCTCTGCGACGACTGCGCCGGCAAGACCCCGGGCCGAGCGGTCGCCCGTCGCGGGCGTAGGCCGAAGTCTGCGACCACGGCCTGAGGCCGGTCTAGAGACCGTCCCGCGCTCGCGCTAGCGTAGGCGGGTGCCGCTCCGCCTCATCGCGGGCCCTGCCAACGCGGGCAAGGTCGGGCTCCTACTCGACCGCTATCTCGCCGTGCTCGATTCCCCGGACGGGGTCGAGCCGGTGCTCATCGTGCCCAACCGGGCGGACGTCGACCGGGTCGAGCTCGAGCTGCTGGCGCGGCGCCCCGCGCTGCTCGGCGGCTCCATCGTCACCTTCGAGGACCTGTTCCGCCGCCTCGCGCTCGGCTCCGAGGACGCTCGCCGGCAACTGGGACGCGTGGAGCAGACGCTGCTCGTGCGTCGTGTCGTCGGTGACGCCGACCTCGACGGGTACACCCGCTCCGCGGCTCATACGGGCTTCGTCGACTCGCTCGAGCGCACGCTCGGCGAGCTGGACGAGGGTCTGCTTTCCACTGAGGCCGTGGCCGGCGAGCTCGGCAGGCTCTATGCCATCTACCGCGCGGAGCTCGAGCGCCTCGATCGCTGGGATCGCGGCCTGCTGCGCGGTCACGCCGTCGAGCGCCTCCGCACCGACCTCGCCGCGTGGCGCGGGCAGCCGGTCTTCGCCTACGGCTTCGAGGACCTCACCGGGGCCGAGTGGGCGCTGCTCGAAGCGCTGGCCGCCCGCACGGAGGTAACGGTTTCGCTCCCGTACGAGCCGGGCCGGCCGGTCTTTGCCGCGCTGCGGCGCACTGCCGAGGATCTCGCCGGTCTTGCGTCCGGCGCCGTCGAGGAGCTGCCACCGCGCTACGGGGACGTCGCGCCCCCGGCGCTCGCCCACCTCGAGCGCGCGCTGTTCGCCGACGAGCCCGGCGCTGCGCCGTCGCTCGACGGAGTGATCCGCTTCTTCGAGGGCGCCGGGAGCCGCGGAACGCTCGAGCTGGTGGCCGAAGAGGTGCTCGCACTCGCCCGCGGCGGCATGCCGCCCGAGCGGATCGGGGTCGTCGTGCCGGGCTACGACCGCATTCGCGGCGCCCTTGAGACCGTGCTCGGCTCGTTCGGTGTTCCCTACTCGGTCGACGGCGAGCTGCGTCTCACGCAGACGCCGCTCGTGCACGCGCTCGCGGCTCTGCTGCGCTTCGCGTGGGGAGGGGGAACGCGGGGCGACCTCTTCCGCTACCTCCGCTCGCCGTTCTCGGGGCTCGAGCGGCGGGCCGTCGATTTCGTCGAGGGGCGTCTTCGGGGACGAGCGGTTCAGGCGCCGGAGCGTGTCGTGGAAGAGGCGGAGCAACTGCGGGGCGGCCCCTTGCCCGCGCTTGCAGAGCTGCGCGACGCCGCGGATCCCGTCGAGGCGATGCGAGAGCTCGTAGAGCGAATGCTCCGGAACGCGTACGGGCTCGAAAGGCCGCCCGCGGACGCGGCGAGCCGACTCGACCTGCGCGCGTACGAGGCGTTGAGGCGGCTGCTGGCGGAGCTCGAGGCCTGGCGGGAGCTGAGCGGCGAGCTGAGCCGAGAGGACGTGCTCGCGGCGGTCGAGCGGGCCGTGCTTCCTCGGCGCGCCGGCGACGACGCCGGGCGGGTGGCCGTGGTCGACCTGCTGCGCGCCCGGACACGGCGCTTCGACGCCGTCTTCGTGCTCGGGCTCGAGGAGGGGAGCCTCCCCCGGCGGAGCGGCGGATCGCCGTTCCTCGACGACGACGCACGACGCGCGCTCGACCAGCGCGGCGCCCGGCTCGAGCGGCCCGACCCCGTCGAGAACGATCGCTACCTCTTCTACACGGCGTGCACGCGCGCCTCGCAGCGGCTCTATCTCGTGCGCGAGGCGGCGGACGACGACGGCAGTCCGCGCGAGGCGAGCCCGTTCTGGCACGACGTGCAGTCCTTGTTCGAGCTGGACGACGTGCGTCGCTGGACGCGCCGCCGTCCTCTCTCGGCGCTGACGTGGCCCCTCGAGGATGCGCCGACCGAGCGGGAGCGTCTGCGAGCGCTGGCGGAGCTCGCCGCCGACGACACGGGTACGGCGAAGGCGCTCGCGCGCGCCAACGGCTGGGAGCGGCGGCTCGAACGCGCGCTGGCCGCGTTCCAGCGGCCGACCCGGATCACGCACCCGCTCGTGCTCGAGCAGCTCGGCTCGCGCACCTCCTTCGGCGTGACCGAGCTGGAGCGCTTTGCCGACTGCTCCTCGGCCTGGTTCGTCGAGCGTTTCCTCGACCCGAAGACGATCGACGCAGAGCCCGACGCGAAGCAGCGCGGCAGCGTTGCGCACAACGCGCTGTACCGCTTCTTCACGCGCGTCCCGGCCGAGCTCGGGGTGGAGAAGCTCGAGCCGCAGCACGTCGAGGCCGCCACGAGCCTGATGCGCGAGTGCCTGGACGAGTCCGTGGCGCGCGTACGGATGGATCTCACCGAGATGCAGGAACGGGAGCTCCACCAGACCCTGTGGCGCGACCTTTCCGCCTTCGTGGAAGAGGAGTGCGAGTCGCCGTCTCCACTCGTGCCGCGGCGCTTCGAGGTCTCGTTCGGCAGTGAGCGCGCCGCGCCGGAGCTGCAGCGGGGGCTCGAGCTCGGGGGCGGGCTCACGCTGTCTGGGAAGATCGACCGGATCGACGTCGACCCGTTCGGCGCTCGAGGGGTCGTCCAGGACTACAAGTCGGGGAAGAGCGCGTACTCGGCGCGGCAGATCGAGAGCGAGCTGAGGCTCCAGATCCCGCTCTACATGCTCGTTCTGCGCGACCTCGTCGGCCTCGAGCCACTCGGAGGCCTGTACCGGCCGCTCGCCGGTGCGCGCAAGCCACGCGGCCTCGTCCGCGGATCCGAGGAGGAGACGCTGCCGGGCTACGTCTCGCACGACTACCTCGACGAGGAGGCGTTCTGGGGCCTGGTGGAGACGGCTCGCGGCACCGCGACCGCCCTCGCCGAGCGGATCCGCGAGGGCGACGTGCGCCACGACCCGCTCGGCGGCGAGTGCCCGGCCTGGTGCGACCTCTGGACCGTCTGCCGGATCGAGCGGGGATGAGCGGGTACGAGCTGAATCACGAGCAGGCCGCCGCCGTCGAGGCCGGGGGAGAGGTCTTCGTCTCCGCGGGTGCCGGCACCGGCAAGACGGCCGTGCTCGTCGAACGGGTCGTGCGCGCCGTCACGGAGCGCGGGCTCGACGTCGAGTCGATCCTCGTCATCACGTACACGCGCCGTGCGGCGGGCGAGCTGCGGATGCGGATCCGGGCGGCGCTCGCCGCGCGCGGCCGGCACGACCTCGCACGTGAGCTCGACGGAGCCTGGATCTCCACGATCCACGGCTTCTGCGCGCGACTGCTGCGGGCGTATCCACTTGCGGCCGGACTCGACCCGCGCTTCCGCGAGCTCGACGAGGCGCAGGCAGCCGTGCTCCGGTCGGAGGCGTTCCGCGACGCGCTCGCCGAGTTCTGCGCAGGCGACGATCCGCAGCGGCTCGAGCTCCTCGCCACCTACGGGAGCGACCGGCTGAGGCGGATGCTGACGAGCGTGTACGAGACGCTGCGCTCGGCCGGGCGCGAGCTCGACCTGGCCGTGGCCGCGCGGCCGGAGCTCGGAGAGCGGGTGGACGAGCTGCGTGCGGCGGCGCGCTCCCTCGCCTCCGATCCCGACGCGACGGAGGCGCAGCGGCGTGCGGCCACCGAGCTGCTGGAGCTGCTGGCGCGCGACCTGCGGCCGGACCGACTGATGAGCCTCGGCGGCTTCAAGGCTCGCGGCGACCGCGCCTCCGCGTACTGCGAGGCGCTCGGCGCGGTCGAGCAGGCCGCACTCGACGAGGCTGCGGCGCGCGACCGCGCGCTCCTGCAGGAGCTCCTGACGCTCTTCGCCGAGCGGTACGCACAGGCGAGGGCCCGCGAGTCGGCGCTCGACTTCGAGGATCTCCAGCTCGAGGCACGCGACCTGCTCCGCGCCCAGCCGGAGCTGCGCCGGCGTGAGCAAGAGCGCTTCCGCTCGATCCTCGTGGACGAGTTCCAGGACACGAACCGCCTCCAGACCGAGGTCATCGATCTGCTGCGTACGCCGCAGACCGAGTTGTTCTTCGTCGGCGACGAGTTCCAGTCCATCTACGGATTCCGCCACGCCGACGTGCAGGTCTTCCGCGAGCGCCGCGAGGCCGTCGGTCAGCCGCTCTCGCTCACGCTCAACTACCGCTCGCGCCCCGAGGTGCTGGCCGCAGTCAACGAGCTCTTCGGCGCGCACTTCGGAGGAGAGTTCCAGGAGCTCGCGGCGGCGGCCGAGTTCCCCGATCCCGTCTTCGGCCATCCCGTCGAGCTCCTCGTCACCGACAAGGAGAGCTACAAGGACAGCGGTGTCCACTGGCGGCGCGGGGAGGCGCGCGCGGTCGCGCGCCGCGTATGCGAGCTCGTGGACAGCGGCGCAGCGACCCCCGGCGAGATCGTCCTCCTCTTCGCCGCAGGCACCGACGCGGAGTGGTACGAGGACGAGTTGCGGCGGGCCGGGCTGCCCACGTATCGCGCAACCGGCAAGGGGTACTTCGGCCAGCAGCAGGTCGTGGACCTGCTCATGTACCTCCGTCTGCTCCACAACCGCTACGACGACATGGCGCTCGCGTCCGTGCTCGCCTCGCCGTTCGTCGGCGTCTCGAACGACGCGCTCGCCCTGCTCCGCCGGGTCGCATCGAGGAGGCCGCTCTTTTCCGGTCTCGAGCACTCGCTACCGCCGGGCCTCGCGGAGCGCGACGAGCGCCTGATGCGCGCGTTCCGCCAGCGCTACGACCGGCTGGTGGAGGCGATGCCGCGGCTCTCCCTCGAGCGGCTGTGCGAGCAGGTCGTGGCCGAGCACGACTACGACCTCGCGGTGCTCGCGCAATGGGACGGACGCCGCCGCTACGCCAACATGCGCAAGCTCGCGCGCCTCGCGCGGTCGTACGACGAGCTGCGCGGGCCCGACGTCGAGGGCTTCGTCCGCTTCGTCGCCGAACAGGAAGCCGTGGGCGCACGCGAGCTGGAAGCCGTCGCCGAGGAGGAGGGCGCCGACGCGGTACGTCTCCTCACGATTCACGCGGCGAAGGGGCTCGAGTTCAAGGTCGTGATCGTCGCCGACGCCGGGCGCGACCGCGTGCCGCCCTCGCCGGACGAGATCCTGGCGCTGCCCGACGGCCGGTTCGGCTTTCGGGTTGCCGACCCGGTGACCGCCAAGCGACGCGGTGCCTTCGACTACGAGGCGGTGAAGGAGGCACGGCTAGAGGCGGAGCGCGCCGAGCGCCTGCGGCTGTACTACGTCGCGATGACGCGGGCCAAGGAGCGGCTGATCGTCTCCGGCTCCGTCGACCTCGGCTCGGACCGGGAGACGCCGACGCCCATCGCCTGGGTGCTCGATCGCCTCGGGGCCGACGAGGACCTCGCACAGGCCGGGGACGCGCCGCTCGAGCTCGTTCGCGGCGACGCCCGGCTGCTCGTTCGCGTTGATCGCTTCCACCCTGAGGAGCCCGAGCTCGCAGCGGCCGATAGTGAGGAGCAGGGCCAGCTCGCGCTCTTCGCAACGCTCGAGGAAGTTGCGGCGGTGCCCGAGGCCCCCGAGCTGCCGCCGCTCGTGGCGCTCCCCGACCCGCCGCTCCATCGCGTGCGCCGGCTGTCCTTCACGTCGCTCTCGCTCTTCGAGCAGTGCGCGTACAAGTACTTCGCCCGCTACGGGCTCGGAATGAGCGAGCGGCCCATCGAGGGCGAGGGGGCCGGCGAGATGTCCGGGACCGAGATCGGCAGCGCCGTCCACGCCGTCCTGGAGGAGATCGACCTCGCCGCTCCGGTCACGCCGGAGCTCGAGGACGAGCTGATCCGCGGCTTCGTCGCCGCGTACTGCGAGTCCGACCTCGCCCGTCGTGTCGCGGCGCTCGAGGGCGTCGAGAAAGAGCGCCATTTCACCTTCGAGCACGACGGCGTGCTCGTTCACGGCTTCATCGACGCCTTTTATCTGCGCGACGGGCGCGCTCTCGTCGTCGACTACAAGACGAACGCGCTCGGCGAGGCGGCGCCGGACGAGATCGTCGAGGAGGACTACCGGCTGCAGCGACTTGTCTACGCGCTCGCCTGCTTCCGCGCCGGGGCCGAGGAGGTCGAGGTCGTCTACCACTTTCTCGAGCGTCCGGACGCACCGGTGGACGCCACGTTCACGCGCGCGGACGCCCCCGAGCTCGAGGCGGAGCTCTCCGCCGCGATCGCGCGTATCCAGGCCGGCGAGTTCCCGCCGACGCCGAGCGACTTCGCCTGCGCCGGCTGCCCGGCTCTCGATCTCGTCTGCGCGGGCCCGCGCCTGCGCCCGCGGCTGCCCGAGGCCGTTGCCTCGTAGCTACCTGCGGGAGGCCCGGAAGCGCGTCGGGCCGAAGAGAGAACGCATCGGCCCGATCATCGAGCGGCTCGCGGTGGAGCACGCGGACGCGGCGATCGCGCTGCGCTTCCGTAGCCCGCTCGAGCTGCTGGTCTCGGTGATGCTGTCGGCGCAGACGACCGACGTGAACGTCAACCGCGTCACCGAGACGCTGTTCGCGAAGTACCGCAAGCCCGAGGACTACCTCGCCGTACCGCAGGAGGAGCTCGAGCGCGACATCTTCGCCACCGGCTTCTACCGCCAGAAGGCGAAGGCGCTGCGCGGGACGATGCGGATGCTGCTCGAGGAGTTCGACGGCGAGGTTCCGCGGCGCCTCGAAGAGCTGACCCGGCTGCCGGGCGTGGCGCGGAAAACGGGCAACGTCGTCGCCGCGGAGCTCGGCGAGCCGCAGGGGATCGTCGTCGACACGCACGTCCGCCGTCTCTCGCAGCGGCTGGGCCTGACCCGACAGGACGATCCCGTCAAGATCGAGCGCGACCTCGTCCGCCTCGTCCCGCGCGCCGACTGGGGCCGCTTTCCGCATCTCCTGATCTGGCATGGCCGCAGGGTCTGCGACGCGCGGCGCCCGCGCTGCGAGGATTGCGTCGTGAACGACCTCTGCCCGTCCAGTCGTGTCTGACCGCGCGGCCCGCGCGCGCAGCTTCGAATCCGTCGCCGCCGAGTACGAGCGACACCGGCCCGGGTATCCGGAGGAGGCGCTGCGCTGGGCCGCGGAGCTGCTCGGGCTGGAGCCGGGCGCCCGAGTCCTCGACGTCGGCGCCGGGACGGGGAAGCTGACCCGACGCCTCGTGGCGGTGGGTTTCGAGGTGATAGCGGTCGAGCCGGGAGCCCCGATGCTCGATCAGCTGAGGGCGGCGGTGCCGGGAGTCGAGACGGTTGTGGCATCGGCCGAGTCGATCCCGCTCCCGGATGCGAGCGCCGCCGCGGCCTTCGCGGGGCAGTCGTACCACTGGTTCGACCGCGAGCGTGCTTTGCCCGAGCTGCAGCGGGTCATCCGGCCCGGGGGCGGGCTCATCCTGCTGTGGAACTGGTGGAACGAGCGCGACCCGTTGCAGCGCGAGCTCGGAGAGCTGGTCGGCTTCGCGGGCCACGATCCGTACCGGCAGGATGACCTCCCGGGCGAGCCGTGGTTCCGCGAGGTCGGCCGCACGATCGTCGAGGCCGACCAGGAGTCGAGCCCGGACGCCCTCGTGGGGTATCTCTCGACCGCGAGCGCCTTCCTCACGGCGGAGCCCGAGAAGCGGGAAGAGTTGCTACGCGCGGTCCACGAGCTCGCCTCGCGCTACGGCGAGCGGTTCACGCTGCCGCGGCTCACCTACGCCTTCGCCTTCTCGCGCCTCGGGGGCCTCAGTTGACGCGCGGGTCTTCGGGCATGCGGGAGACGAGCTCGTAGATCCCGCCCTTGCGCCGCAGGACGTCGCGCCAGAGCTCGTCGGGGTCGTCGGTGAAGGCGTCGTCCGGTTGGGCGGGCTCGAGGATCCAGTCCTCCTCCGCGACCTCGGCCTCGAGCTGCCCGACGCTCCAGCCGGCGTAGCCGGCGAACACCCGGCGGCGCGTGGTCGCCGGGACGATCTCCTCGGGATCTGCCAGCGAGGGGAAGCCCAGCGCGCCGAACAGCGGCACGGCGGCGTCGTCCGGGTCGAGGAACTCGCCCAGGACGAGCACCGCCTCCGGCTGCACGGGCCCCCCGACCCAGACCTGCTCGCCGTCGTCCACCACCGGCTCGAGTTGCGGCACCGCGCCGGCCACCTCCACGGGCGACGGCCGATTGAGGACGAGCCCTGCCGCGCCGTCCTCGGTGTGCTCGGTCACCAGGACGACGGTCCGGCGAAAGTTCGGGTCGACCAGCGCCGGTGACGCGACGAGGAGGTGTCCGCGAAGCGAGTCCACGGCGTCATTGTGCCTAGAGGCTTCGCGCCAGCAGGATGCCGGCATAGAGCGCCAGCGTGCCGGCCGCGAGGCTCCCGAGAGCATTCGCGCCAGCGACCAGCAGGTGGCCCGTCGCGGTCGAGCGATAGACCTGCAACGAGAGCGTCGAGAAGGTCGTGAACGCGCCGAGGAAACCGACGGTCGCGCCCGCCTGCAGCCAGAGCGGCACATCGAGCCTGCGCGCGAACACGCCCACGAGCACGCCGAGCACGAGCGAGCCCGAGACGTTGACGGCGAACGTCCCCCACGGGAACGCATCGCCCCAACGACGATTGACGAAGCTCTCGAGCTGATGCCGCGCGAGAGCTCCCAGGGCTCCGGCCAGGCCGATGGCGAGAGTTGTCCGCATGGACGGCTCCTTTCTCGGTAGGAGCCATCAGCCTCGGCGGCGGTTCTCCGGGCGAGCTCCATCGCCCCGGCGCCCCTCGGCGCCGCCGCGAAATCTAGCCGTGCGCCGGGGTCAGCGCGACGAGCAGGCCGCCGTCGTCGTCGAGCGCCGGGAAGAAGTCCCCGACCACCGGTTTGACCTGGCCGCTACGGGTTCGCAGCTGCAGTCGCTCGTTCAGGCGGCGCACGCCCCACTCGAGGGCGAGCTTGACCGGGTTCTTCTCCTCCTCGAACCCGGCGAGCCCGAAGGCAGCGACCACGTCCGTCCCCAGCACGTCCTGCTCGCTCCAGCCGCTCAGCTCGAAGACGCCGCGGCCGACGGCGAGGATGCGCCCTTCCTGGTCACAGGTCACCAGGCCAGTCGTCGGCGCCGGGTAGTAGTCGTCCATCAGCTCGAAGAGGAAGCCGAAGCCGCAGTGATGGCAGGCGACGGCCTGGTCGAACATCCCCTCCTTGCGGTCGATGTCGATCGACCGCTCCTTGCAGTTCGGGCAGATGAAGTTCGGCACGTGCTGCAGCTACACCCGCGTTGCTTCCGCCTCCGGCCTGGGGGCGGTGAGCGCGGTGCCGGCGTGCCCCTCGTCCGTCGCGAGGAAGCGCTCGGCATCGAGGGCGGCCATACAGCCGCTGCCTGCCGCGGTCACGGCCTGCCGGTAGATGTGGTCCTGCACGTCGCCGGCGGCGAAGACTCCGGGGATGTTCGTCAGGGTCGTGCCGGGCTGCGTGACGAGGTACCCGTTGGCGTCGTGGTCGAGCTGGTCGAGGAAGAGCTTCGTGTTCGGGTCGTGGCCGATCGCGACGAAGAGCGCCCCGGCCTCGACCTCCTCGGTCTCGTCCGTGTCGGTGTTGCGTAGCCGCAGTCCGCTGATCGAATCCTCGCCGAGCACCTCCTCGACGACGTACGGCGTCTTTAGCTCGATCTTCTCGTTGTCGCGTGCCCGGTCGATCATGATCTGCGAGGCGCGGAACTCGTGCCGGCGGTGGACGAGCGTGACCTTGTAGCCGAAGCGGGTGAGAAAGAGTCCCTCCTCGAACGCCGAGTCGCCGCCGCCGACCACGAAGATGTGCTTGTCGCGGAAGAATGCGCCGTCACACGTCGCGCAGGCCGACACGCCGCGTCCCTTGAGGCGCTCCTCCGACTCGAGCCCGAGCCAGCGGGCGCTCGCGCCGGTGGCGACGATGACGGAACGGGCGCGGTACTCCTCGTCCTCGACCCAGATGCGGAAGGGCCGCTCCGAGAAGTCGACGCGGGTCACGTCGTCGGTCACGAATTCGGTGCCGAAGCGCTCCGCCTGGCGCCGGAACTCCGCCATCATCTCGGGCCCCATGATCCCGTCCGGATAGCCGGGGTAGTTCTCCACGTCGCTCGTGATCATCAGCTGTCCGCCCCAGCTGAAGCCCTCGATCACGAGCGGGTCGAGGTTCGCGCGCGCAGCGTAAAGGGCCGCGGTGTATCCCGCGGGCCCTCCGCCAATCACGATCACGTCACGTACGTCGGTCATCGTTTCCTCTCTCGCCAAAACCTGTCTGGTGTATTAAACGATCTGGGCCGGACTGACGTTCCCGGCCAGGCATGAAATCCGCGCTGCGGGGGACACGGGCGACGTGGCCGGACCGATCACCTGGGAGCAGCTGCGCGAGCTCGCGGCGTTCCGTGCGAAGCATGGCTGCGCCGTAAGCCTCTACGCCGGGCTTGATCCGAGCATCGTGCCGACCGCGGGGGATCTCGCCTCGCATACGAGGTCGCTGATCGCGCGCGCCGAGCGAGAGCTGGACCAGCAGAGCCCGTCGCTGTCACCCGAGGAGCGCAAGTCCCTCGCCCGGGACATCGAGCGCATCGACGCGTGGTTCGGCAGCGAGTTCAGCCGCGAGGGGGTTCGCGGCGTGGCGGTGTTCTCCGCCGAGCGCGACGACCTCTTTCTGCAGCTCCCGTTGCCGTGGCCGGTGGAGGACGAGGCCCGCATCGCGAAGCAGCTCTATCTGGCCCCGCTCGTTCGTCTCGTCGGACGGGATGACGGGGCGCTCGTCGCCTACGTCGGGCGCGAACGCGGCGACGTCTACCGACTGCGTGCGGGTCAGCTGATTCCGCTGGCCGACGAGTCGGCGGAAGTCCCCGGCCGCCACGATCAGGGCGGCTGGTCGCAGGGGCGCTACGAGCGCCACATCGAGACGATCGTCGACCGGCACCTGCGGGACGTGGCCGATGCGCTCGATCGCTGCGTCCGGGGGCTCCGGGACGTTCGTGTCGTGCTCGCAGGACCGGAAGAGACGCGATCGGGCTTCGAGAGCCTGCTCTCGCCCGAGACGCGCGCTGCACTCGTCGGCTGGGTAGCGGCGGAGGCCCACGTCGACGGCCCACGGCTGCTCGAGGCGGCTCGGCCGCTGCTCGACGAGTGGCGGGCCGGCAGGGAGGAAGACCTCCTGGCGCGCTGGCGCGAGGAGGCAGCGCGGAACGGACGTGCAGCAACCGGCTGGGAGGAGACCTTGCAGGCGGCGTCCGACGGCCGCGTCGAGCTCCTACTCGTGCAGGACGGGGCCGATCGGGCGGCCTATGTCTGTCCGGCCTGCGGCCGCGCGCAGGCCGTCGACGGGAGCTGCCCGCTCGACGGGACGACGCTCCAGGAGGCCGACACGGGGCTCGATCTCGCCGTCCACCAGACGCTGACCCACGGAGGGACGGTCGAGGTGATCGGCGAAGAGCATCGCGATCTCGAGCCGGTCGGCGGCCTGGCCGCGCTGCTCAGGTTCTAGGCGGCGTCTGCCGTCGCGTCGCCGCTGCCGAGCTCCGGCGCAGTCACGGGACGCGTCGTACGCTCGACGCCTCCGAGCTCCGCGAGCTCCGCCGCGGGGGAGACCCCGTGGTCGCGGAACCTCCGGGCGCTCGGGAGCACCCGGGTCTCGAGCGAGCCGACGGCTTCGTTGTACGACCGGACGGCCGTGTCGAGGCCGCGGCCGACCTTCGCGAAGTGCTCGGTCAGCGTGGCTAGCCGCGTATAGAGCTCGCGCCCAAGGTCGCTGATCGCCTTCGCCGACTCGGCGATCGTCTCCTGGCGCCAGCCGTAGGCAACGGCACGCAGGAGCGCGATCAAAGTCGTGGGCGTGGCGAGAATCACCTGTTGGTTGACGCCTTCCTCGATCAGCGAGGGATCCTGCTCGAGGGCAGCGCTCAGGAAAGTCTCGCCGGGGATGAACAGCACGACGAACTCCGGCGCGGCATCGAACTGGGCCCAGTAGCTCTTGCCGGAGAGCTTGGCGATGTGGTCCCGCACCTGGCGGGCGTGATCCCGGAGTCTCGTCAGGCGCTCCTCGTCGTCGCGAGCCGAGAGCGACTCGAGGTACGCCTGGCCGGCGAACTTCGCATCGACGACGACGGTCTTCGAGCCGGGGAGCTTGACGACGAGGTCGGGACGGAGCCGGCTGTCCTCGGTCGCCACGTGGGCCTGCGTCTCGAAGTCGCAGTGCTCGAGCATTCCCGCCATCTCGACGACTCTCCGCAGCTGGATCTCGCCCCAACGGCCGCGGACGTTGGGGCGGTCCCGCAAGGCGCTCACGAGGTTCCCCGTCTCGCTGCGGAGCTGGCTCTGCGTCTCGGCGAGCTGGCGAACCTGGACGGTGAGCTCCGAGTAGGCCTGGGTCCGGGCGAGCTCGAGTTGCTGGAGCTTCCCGTCGACCTTCTGGAGCGATTCCGCGATCGGGGTCACGAGGTGCTCCACCGCCTGCTTGCGCTGCTCGAGCTCCTGCGTCGTCTGTTGGCGAAGCTGTTCGAGCTGCGACCTGGCGAGCTCGAGGAAGGACTGGTTGTTCGTCGCGAGCGCGTCGGCGGCGAGCGCCTTCAGGGTCGAGCCGAGCGAGGCACGCGCCTCTTCGAGCGCGGTCATCCGGCCGGCGTATTGCGCCCGCAGCACGAGCCAGGCGGCGGCCGCGCCTACGAGTAGTCCGATGACGAGTCCGACGATCATTTGGGGCGCAGAACCCTAGAGACCGGGTCGGACGGCACCCACCGGGACCACGTAAATGCCGGCCCCGACGAACCCGTAAGTCCATCGGAACCGGCTCGCAGAGCCTATGCGGGCGTGGCCCGACAGGTCAAGCAGAAAAAGCGCGCTCTTTGCGCACTTTCGCCGGATCGAGCAGTTCGACTATTAGCTGCAGGTAGCTGCGTCGATCGCCTGCGTGGTGTCCTGCAGGGTGGGTGCGCTACCGGGGGCGGTGACGTCCTGGAGCTTGCCGCCCTTGCAGCCCACGAAGACCGTCGGCGTTCCCTGGACTTTCATCTGCGTGGCGAGCTTGTCGACGTCACTAGCCGTCGACTTCGAGGCGGAGCTGTTGACGTCGTCCCTCCACTGCGCCAGGTCGAGGCCGTTGACGCTGGCGGCGATGACCGCCATCTCGCGCCCGGTGAGCCAGCCGCTGTTTTCCTGGCCCTGGTTGTCGTAGAGGACCTTTGCGTACTCATAGCCCTTGTTCTGCCTCGCAGCCGCGATCACACCCAGTCGTCCGGTGTCCGACTGGGGGCCGATGAATGCCCAGGGCTTGACGCGCAGTTGCACCTTCCCGGTCTTGATGTACTTCTTGACGATCGTGGGGAGGTAGGAGACCTCGTAGTTCTGGCATACCGGGCACTGGACGTCGATGAACATCATCATCTCGACCGGTGCCTTCGGGTCGCCCACCACCTCGTCGCTCTGCGGGATGCCCTTGAAGAGGGCGTTCGCCTCCGCCGCTCCGGCGAGCGAACCCGCCCAGCTCTGGCTTCCGGTCGGCGGCAGGCCTTGCAGGTCACTGGACGAAACGACTCCGCCGCCGCCACCGCCGCCCCCGCTGCTGAGGACGACGCCGAGCACGATGGCGATCACGATGAGGAGGACGACGCCGCCGGCGATCGCGAGCGCGCGCGGAGATGCCCGGCGCGCACGGACTCCGCCGGCGCCCTTCGAGCGCACGGGTGGGGGCGTCCGCACTGCGGCCGCCGCTGCCTGCTGTCGCTGCTGTCTGGCCCTCTTACCGCTCGGCATGCGCGGGAAGGGTAGCCGGTACATCGGACTCCCCGGTAGAGGCGAGGACCAAGAATCCGATGAGAAGGAGGAAGGCGGTGAGCGCGAGCTCCGGGATCGTGAGATAGCCGAACGAGTGGTTCGCGATCCAGTTCGTGCCGCACCCGCCGGGTGCCGAAAGGGAACAGACCTTCGGCTCCTTGATCACGTCGCGCTCGATCAGGATGTGGTAGATCGACGTGCCGGCCCCGACCACCGGGAGCGGGATGAGGTAACGCGCCGCCCGGTTGTCGCCGCGCGCGGCGATCAGGAGCGTGAGGATCGAGAGCGGGTACATGAGCACCCGCTGGAACCAGCAGAACTCGCAGGGGATGTAGCCGGCGACCTGGGAGTAGAAGAGGCTGCCCCCGGTTGCGATCGCCGCGACGACGAAGGCTCCCCACAGCTCGTAGCCCCACAACAGGTTGCGGATCGCGTCGAGCGGCCCGCGCACGCCCACGAGCGCGAGCACTCCGACCATCAGTCCCAGGACGACCAGCACCTGTCCCACGACGCCGAGGACGGAGAGGATGATGACGATGTCCTGGGTCACCGGCGGGGAGGGTATCCGGGCCGCATGTCGGCGGTACGCTCATGCCGCCGGGGTGGCGGAACTGGTCAGACGCGCCCGACTTAAAATCGGGTGGCCTTCGGGCCGTGCGGGTTCGAGCCCCGCCCCCGGCATCGCTCCCCACCCGGGCTCGTTGTTGCAACTGTCGCGAGGTAGAGGCGGAGGATGCCCACGGAAACCGTCATCGCGCTTGGTCTGACCCTCGTCTCCGCGGTGGCGATCAACTGGGGCTACCTGCTCGAGCACGAAGCAGCTTCGCGGCTCCCGGCGCTCTCTGTGCGAACGCCGGCTCGCACGGTGCGGGTGCTGCTGGGCTCGCGCGGCTGGCTGTCGGGATTCGCCCTGGAGACGAGCGGCTTCATCCTCTACGTCGTCGCACTCGCGCTTGCGCCGCTTGCCCTCGTCCAGTCGGTAGCGGCCGGAGGGATCGGCGTCCTGGCGGTGCTGGTCGCCCGGATCAGTGGCACGCCGCTACAGGCGCGGGAGCGGGCGGGAGTCGGGATCGCGATCATGGGTCTCGTGCTGCTCGCGATCTCGCTCGCGGGAGGCTCGGGTCAGGGCGTGGCCGGGACGTGGTACGGGATCGGGCTCTGGCTGGCCGCGTCGGTGGGTGCCGCGGCGCTCGCACTCACAGTCGGCGTTCGGCCGATGCCCGGCGGGGCTGCGTTCGGGCTTGCCGCCGGCATCCTCTTCGCTGCGGGGGACATCGCGACGAAGGCCGTCGTCTCCGGCGGAAACCATCTGCTGCTCGGCCCGGCGATGATCGGGTTCTACGCAGGCGGCACCATGGTCCTGCAGTCGGGCTTCCAGCGCGGCAGGGCACTCACCACTGCCGGCATCGCCACCCTGGCGACCAACGCGATCCCGATCGCGGCGGCGATGACCCTCTTCCGTGAGCCGCTACCGAGCGGGATCCTCGGGGTCACGCGGGTCGCCGCATTCGCCTCGGTCGTGATCGGCGCCGTCTGGCTCGCCCCGAAGCGGCCCGATACGTCTGCGGAGGCTCCCTCCTCAGGCCGCGAGGACGACATAGCCGACGAAGGCGGCATACAGGCCGACCCAGACGAGGATCGACACCGGGCCGTAACGGCCTCGGAAGCTGAGGACGCCCAGCGCTAGCGCGCCTCCGGCCACGCCGAGGAACAGGCTTGGCGGGTCGTCGCGCGGATGCTTGCCGCCTGAGTCCTTCCTGGTCGGCGCGCCCTTTCCGCGGTTCTTTCCGACCCGGGCGGGGCAGCTTAGGAGCGAAGGAGGAGCGATGACTGACGAACGGAACGGGTCGCTTTTTGCCGGCGTGGCGGCGGTGCTCGACGACGTGGAGGAGTTGTACAAGGACGTACACCGGCACCCGGAGCTTTCGCTGCAGGAGGAGCGCACCGCCGGGCTCGCTGCAGAGCGGCTGGAGAAGGCCGGCTTCGAGGTGGCGACGGGCGTGGGGAAGACGGGCGTGGTCGGCGTGCTCTCCAACGGCGCTGGGCCGACCGTGATGCTCCGCGCGGATATGGATGCGTTACCGGTGCGGGAGCAGACCGGGCTCGACTACGCGAGTGAGACCGACGGCGTGATGCACGCCTGCGGCCACGACATGCACGTCGCCTGGCTCGCAGGGGCCGCGGCCCTCTTCGCGGCCTCCCGCGAAAGCTGGCAAGGGACGCTGCTGGTGGTCTTCCAGCCGGCGGAGGAGACCGCGGCCGGCGCTCAGGCGATGATCGACGACGGCCTCTTCGACCGCTTTTCCAAGCCCGACGTCGTGCTCGGCCAGCACGTCATGCCCGCCCCCGCGGGAAGCATCGGGACGCGCTCCGGCGTGATGACCTCCGCCGCCGACAGCTTCGAGATCCGCATGTTCGGCAGGGGTGCCCACGGCTCGATGCCCGAGGCGAGCATCGACCCCGTCGTCATGGCGGCGGCGACGGTGCTGCGCTTGCAGACGATCGTCTCGCGCGAGGTCGCGCCGGCGCAGTCGGCGGTCTTGACGGTCGGGGCGCTGCAGGCCGGAACGAAGGAGAACGTCATCCCGGACGAGGCAGTCATCAAGCTCAATGTGCGTACGTTCGACGAGGGGGTGCGCACGCACGTGCTCGACGCGATCAAGCGAATGGTAGAGGCCGAGGCTCGGGCCTCCGGCGCCCCTCGGCCCCCGCAGATCACGCCGCTCGACCGCTATCAGTTGGTGCGCAACGACCCCGACGCGGCCGAGCGCACGCGGGCGGCCTTTCGGGCCCACTTCGGGGAGGAGCGGGTGGTCGACATCCCGCCGATCTCCGCCAGTGAGGACTTCGGCTCCTTCGGGAGCGAGTGGCACGCGCCGTCGGTCTTCTGGACTGTCGGCGGCACCGACCCGGACACGTACCGACAGGCAAAGGAAGCCGGGCGGCTTGCGGAGTTGCCCACCAACCACAATCCGCACTTCGCCCCGGTGCTCCATCCCACCCTGGAGACGGGAGTCGAGACGCTCCTTGCCGCGGCGGGCGCGTGGCTCGGCGCCTCGTGAGCGGTTGAGGTGCGCTCGCAGTCCTGCTGCGCGACGATAGGCGCGTGCTGGGCGAACCTTCACCGCTCCAGGGCTTCGACCCGACGCTCCTGCTCGTCCTCAACCTGGCCGGGACCTTCGTGTTCGGGCTCAGCGGGGGCCTCGAGGGCGCGCGGAAGCGTCTCGACGTCTTCGGGGTCGTCGTGCTCGCCGTTGTCGTCGGGCTCGCCGGCGGCATCACGCGCGACCTCTTGATCGGAATCGCACCGCAGACCTTTCGCGACTGGCGCTACCTCGCCGTCGCCGGTGGAGCCGGCCTGGTCACCTTTCTCGCGCATCCGGTGCTCGACCGGCTCGAGGGTCCGGTACTAGTCCTCGACGGCGCGGGACTCGCCCT
The DNA here is from genome assembly GCA_035273125.1 of Gaiellaceae bacterium. Classification (GTDB taxonomy): domain Bacteria; phylum Actinomycetota; class Thermoleophilia; order Gaiellales; family Gaiellaceae; genus Palsa-739. The sequence goes on along the minus strand of DATEPQ010000008.1, from coordinate 16,342 downwards.
CTTCTGCGTCACCGGTGCGAGCACTGCGGTCGACCACCATGTGGGGGCGGTCGCGGCGGTGGTGCTCGGTGCCATCACCGGCGTGGGCGGCGGGGTACTCCGGGACGTGCTCGTGCGGGAGGTTCCGGTCGTCCTCCGCAGCGGCCTCTATGCGATCCCGGCCCTGATCGGTGCTGCGATCGTCGTCGTCGCGTCCAAGGCCGGCAGCCACGACCTCGCTTTCCCGCTCGTCGCGGCCGCGGTCTGCTTCCTCATTCGTCTGGCGGGTCTGCGCTTCGACCTGAACGTGCCGCAGGCGCGGGGCGGGCCGGACCCCGACTGATCGATCTCGAGACCTCGCACACTCAGAGCGCTGATGGTGTCCCGCCGGCGACGGGATGCACCCCTCTCCCCATGGTCGCCGGACACGCGGCGTGGCACTCTCCGTGGGAGTCCAGGGGAGGAGGACCTCGTGGCATCTACGGTCACAGCCGACCAGGAACGAAACGGCGTCGTCGCGTGGCGACGCACTCAACTGATTCGCTCGGGCTTCTCGCCGGAAACCGCAGCCCGCGTGGCCGAGAACGACTTCTACGACCTGCATTCCCTCACCGGGCTCGTCGAACGCGGCTGCCCGCCGGAGCTGGCGCTCCGGATCCTGGCTCCGCTCGAAGAGGACGAGCTTTGATGAGCGGCGTCCGTTGCATTGCTTCGACGTCGCACCCTAGGCTTCCGCGATGCTCGGCTTGCCCGACACGGTTCGTGCGTGCCTGTTCGACCTCGACGGAGTGCTGACGTCGACGGCGACGGTGCACGCCGCCGCCTGGAAGGAGATGTTCGACTCCTATTTGCGGCAGCGCGCGGAGCGGACCGGCGAAAAGTTCGTCGCGTTCGACGGAAGCGACTACGGGAAGTACGTCGACGGCAAGCCCCGCTATGACGGCGTCCGCTCGTTCCTGGCCTCGCGTGGAATCGAGCTGCCGGAGGGGACGGCAGACGACGCGCCTTCGGCCGAGACGGTGCACGGTCTTGGGAAACGCAAGAACGAGCTCGTGCAGCGGCTGATCCGTGAGCAGGGCGTCGAGGCGTACGCGGGCTCGGTGCGCTACCTGCTCGCGGCGCAGGCGGCCGGTCTGCGGCGTGCCGTCGTCTCTTCGAGCCGCAACTGCCGGGAGGTCCTTATCGCCGCCGGGATCGAGGGCTTGCTCGAGGAGCGAATCGACGGGATCGTGGCCGAACGGGAGCACCTGCGCGGCAAGCCGGCGCCGGACACGTTTCTCGCAGCCGCCCGCGCTCTCGGGGTCAAGCCGTCGGAATCGGCGGTGTTCGAGGACGCCCTCGCCGGGGTGGCCGCGGGACGGGCCGGCGGCTTCGGCTACGTCATCGGGGTCGACCGGACGGGACAGGCTCAGGCGCTCCGGCAGCAAGGCGCCGACCGGGTCGTGTCGGATCTGCAGGAGCTGCTCGAGTCGTGATCGACGACCCGGACTTCCCCGTCGAGCCCTGGAGCCTCAGGGAGACAGGCCTGCACGTCGACCTGCTCGGCCCGTCGGAGTCGATCTTCGCCCTCGCGAACGGGCACATCGGCCTGCGCGGCAACCTCGACGAGGGCGAGCCGAGCCACATTCCGGGGAGCTATCTGAGCGGTTTCTACGAGGAGCAGTCGCTGCCCTACGCCGAGGGCGGCTTCGGCTATCCGGAGGCGAGGGAAGTGGCGGTGAACGTCACGAACGGGAAGATCCTTCGGCTGCTCGTCAACGACGAGCCCTTCGACATCCGTCTGGGCGACCTGCTCGGCCACGAGCGGGTGCTCGATTTTCGGGAGGGGGTCCTGCGGCGGAGGGTCGACTGGCGCTCGCCTGCGGGCCAGCGAGCGCTCATTCGCTCGACTCGACTCGTTTCGTTCGCGCAGCGAGCCGTGGCGGCGATCTGTTACGAGGTCGAGCCGCTCGAGGATCAGGCTCGGGTCGTCGTGCAGTCGGAGCTCGTTGCGAACGAGGCGACGCCGCCACAGAGCGACGATCCGCGTGCGGCCGCGGCGCTCGCTGCACCCCTCGAAAGCGATCTCTTCGGCGAGATCGGCTCGAAGGTCGCGTTCGTTCACACGACCAAACGGAGTCGTCTGCGTCTCGCCGCAGCCATGGACCACCTCGTCGAAGGGCCGGAGTCGACCGAGGTCGGCGCTGCGGAAATGATCGCCGACCTCGGGCGCGTGACCATCAGAGCCGACCTCGAGCCGGGGCAGCGGCTCCGGGTGGTGAAGTTCCTCGCCTACGGCTGGTCGAGCCGACGATCTGCAGCTGCGCTGCGCGACCAGGTCGCCGCCGCGCTCGCCGAGGCGCGCCACAGTGGATGGGAGGGCCTCCTCGCGGCGCAGCGTGCATATCTCGACGACTTCTGGCAGCGCGCCGACGTGGAGCTCGAAGGCGACGCCGAGCTGCAGCAGGCGCTGCGATTCGCGCTCTTTCACGTCCTGCAGGCCGGCGCACGCGCGGAGCGCCGGGCAATCGCCGCGAAGGGGCTCACCGGCCCCGGCTACAACGGACATACCTTTTGGGACAGCGAGACCTTCGTCTTGCCGGTCCTCACCTACACGGCCGCCGAAGCTGCACGCGACGTGTTGCGCTGGCGGCACTCGACGCTTCCGCTTGCCTGCGAGCGAGCGCAGCTGCTCGGGTTCGAAGGGGCCGCGTTCCCCTGGCGGACGATCGGTGGCGAGGAGTGTTCGAGCTACTGGCCCGCCGGCACTGCAGCGTTCCACGTGAGCGCCGACATCGCCGACGCGACGGCCAGGTACATCGCTGCCACCGGGGACGAGGAGTTCGAGCGAACGACCGGGCTCGAGCTGCTGGCCGAGACGGCGCGTCTCTGGCGTTCGCTCGGCCATTACGACAGCGAAGGCCGCTTTCGCATCGACGGCGTCACCGGTCCGGACGAGTACGGCGCGATCGCGGACAACAACGTCTACACGAACCTCATGGCCCAGCGAAATTTGCGACTCGCGGCCGATGCGGTGGAGAGGCACGACGACCGGTCGCGGGAAATCGGGATCGACCGAGAGGAGGCCGCTGCGTGGCGCGAGGCCGCTCGGGCCATGTTCGTTCCCTACGACGCGCGACTCGGCGTCCACCCGCAGGCGGAGAGCTTCACCGAATACCGACGTTGGGACTTCGAGAACACGAAGCCGGATCAGTACCCGCTGTTCCTCCACTTCCACTACTTCGACCTCTACCGCAAGCAGGTCGTCAAGCAGGCCGACCTCGTGCTCGCCCTGCACCTGCGCGGCGACGCCTTCACCGACGAGGAGAAGGCGCGCAACTTTGCCTACTACGAGCAGCTGACCGTGCGCGACTCCTCGCTCTCGGCGTGCACCCAGGCGGTGATCGCCGCCGAGGTGGGCCATCTCGAGCTCGCCTACGACTACTTCGCCGAGGCGGCGCTGATCGACCTCGACAACCTCGCGCACAACACGGCCGACGGCGTTCACATCGGTTCACTCGCCGGTGCCTGGATCGCCGCGGTCTGCGGCTTCGGCGGCCTGCGCGACCACGACGGCAAACTCACGTTCGCGCCGCGCTTGCCCAGGCGCCTGAGCCGGCTCGCTTTCGGCATCTGCTTCCGGGGGCAACGCCTGCAGGTCGAAGTCGAGCCGACGACGGCCCGGTACACGCTGACCGGAGGCGCGCCGCTCCAGTTCAGCCATCACGGCGAGACGCTGACCGTGACGGTGGATGACCCGGTCGTGCGGGAGATCCCAGTGCTGCCGGTGCGAGAGCCGCCGAGCCAGCCGCAAGGACGGGCGCCGGCTCGGCGGCAGCCGGGCTCCGCGTGAAGGATGGAGAGCGGCGGGAGGGCCGCGTCAGACGACGGCCCTCCCGCCGGACCAAGCATTCCGGCGGTTACCGGTTCGCGCAGGCCCGAGCGACCTTCTGCACGTTGAAGGCCGTAGTCGACGACGGGTTGGTGTCGATGTCGAGCGCCGACGTGTAGTAGGTGCTCGTTCCGTCGAAGTACGAATAGCCGAACTTGTGCGTCACGGGGTCGCCGAACTCGCTTACCGCAACGGCACCGGCTCCCGTGCTTCTCAGGCAGTCGTGGACGTAGTCGCGGGCGTATTGCGCCTGGCGCTTGACCGTCTTGAGGACCCTGCTCATCTTCGCGACCTGCCTCTTCAAGGCTCTGTACTGCTTCGCTGTCGGTCCCCTCGATTGCTGACTCGCCGGCGAGGCGGCCACGTACATCGCCGAGGCGATCACCGCGACGGCCACGAGCATCAACAAACGCTTCATCGTTCCTCCTTCCCGACCCCCGTCACATGCAGGGATTCCGCTTGACGCAACAACGCACCAGTAGGCAAAAGAGGTTCGCAGTCCGTTGTGTCGCTGGCCCGGACGGTCAGAACTTGGCGGCTCGGCCGGTGTTCCGGAATGACCCCTGACGGCAGGCGATCCCGCCTGGGGCGGCGTACTCTCTGCGGATGGGTGTAACAGCGATGGCTGCGCGGATCATCTGACATGCGGCGTTCAAGGCTCGTCGGATTGCCGGTGACTGCAGCAGGAGTGGTCGGAGTGCTCGTTGCGTCGAGCGCGGCTGCGGTGACTGCGCCGCGAACCGTTGCCCTGCATCTCACAGTGAACGGATCGGGAACTCTGCGCATACCGGGGAAACCTGCGTTCTTATGCCATGCCCACTTCCCGACAAGCGCCCACTGCCGCCACACGTTCCATGTCCGCAAGGGACGCCGGATCGTGGTCAAGGAGTCGCCTGCTAGGGGCTGGAAGCTGTGGAGGTGGGACGGGGCCTGTCACGGATCGGCGGCAAGCTGCTCGCTGCGAGTGAAGGCCCGTCGGTTCGGGTTCGTCACGGCGTCGTTCGTGCCACCTGGTGACCGCCTGAACCCGTATCCGCTCGCCAAGGCCGCGACATTGCAGAGCGGCTGGGAGTTGAAGGTGAACTCCGCCACCATCAACGCTGACGCCAAGGTCGAGGGGGTCAGGGGCCAGTACGGGAACCCTGTGAACTCGCCGCCGCCCGCAGGCGCTCAATACACGATCGTCAATGTTTCGATGACCTACCAGGGAACTGGGTCGTACAGCCTCCCGGTTTATCTCAGCGGAGTGCAGGCTGAGGGTGCGGGCAACGCGGGCTACGACGTCGGTGGCTGCCAGCCACCGCCACTCGACCTCGCCTTGGATTTCGCTCCGGTCTCATCCGGGCAGACCGTGACCGGGAATCTCTGCTTCGAGATCGCCTCCAAAGATGCGGCCAGCCTGCTCCTGCAAGGCCGGGGGATGTACGGGCTGCCCGGCTGGTTCGCGCTCCGCTAGGTAACGCCACGCTCGGCTGGGCCAGCGTTCCGGAATGACCCCTGAGCGGGAGGCTGCCTATCCTCTTCGTGAGGCAGGGGCTAAAGAAAGCTGGGAGGTCGTGCGTCGTACCTTCATGAGCGGTCGGCTTGGCGAAGGTGCTCACCGAGCGATGATCGCGCAGCTCTACGAACGGCAGTTCCACGGATTCCTCGCAGGGGCTTATGCAGTGGTCGGCGAAACAGAGGCGGCACGGGATGTGGTGCAGGAGGCCTTCGCTCGTGCGCTGCGAGAGCAGGATCGCTTCCGCGGCGACGGGCCGTTGGAAGCCTGGCTGTGGCGGATCGTCATCAACGTGGCGCATGACGAGACGCGGCGATCCCGATCCGCCGAACTGTCGGGGGACGAGTTGGCGGAGATTGCGCCGCTCCGTAGCGAATTTCGGGCAGCGCATGATCTCCGCGACGAGCTGCGCTCTTTGCCCGACCGGCAGCGACTAGCCGTGTTTCTTCACTACTACACGGACCTTCCGTACCAAGAAGTCGCGCAACTGCTCGGCGTCACACCGGGCACCGTCGGCGCGTCCCTTCACGCGGCCCGCAAGTCGCTGCGAGACCGGATCAAGGAGGCATACGAATGAGTGGGACCACACTCGCCGAGCAGCTCGCGGCGATCCCGGCTGATTGGGCCGACGTCGAGCGGCGAAGCCAACGGCTGCGCAAGCAGCACCTCCGCCGACGGGGCGTACTCGTTGTCGGTGTTGTGCTGGCCGCCGCCTCTGCGGCGATCTTGGCGGCGACTCCCGCTTGGGCGCTCGTGCGGGATGTTCTCCCCTTCTGGAACCAGCCGTCTGCGCCGCAGTCGGTGAAGGTCGAGTTCTCATCGCTGAACTTTGGGGCTCCTCCCCGGATGAGCCCGCAGGCCGTGAGCGGCGAGACGCGCGAGGTCCAGGTGGCGACGCTCGGCGGACACCCGCACACCCTCTGGGTCTCGCCGGCGAAGGATGGCGGCTTCTGCCTGCTGTGGAGAGGCGGTCCCGGCGGCTGCACGCCTCGCGATCTGCTTGTCAGCTGGTCGGGGATTGGGCTGCCGCTCCAGTGGTTCGGCGCGGACGTGATCGCGTCGGCGGACAGCAGCGTGGTGATTCGCTTCAGCGACGGCAGCAGCGTCCAGCCGCCTATCACCTGGATCTCCTCCCCGATCGATGCAGGGTTCTTCGCCTACGACGTCCCAAGCGACAAGCAGTCGTCGGCAGACCACGTGTCGGAGATCGACGCCTACGACGCGAACGGGAACCTCGTCAAGCGCGTATCGATTCCGGCAACGCCGTAGTACGCTGGGTTGCGCGAGTGTCCTCTCACCAGAAACGAACCGAGATTGCGCTAGCTCGATCCCTGGCTACACCCGCGTGGCCGGCGGACCGGCGAGCCTCGCGGGCTCGGCGGTCGAGGGCGGCGGAGCAACGGCCCCCGGCAGCGAGATCCAGACGTCGGCTCCTCCGGCGCGAGAGTCGCTGAGGCCGACGGCGCCACCGTGGGCGTCGGCGATGAGCTCGACGATCGAGAGGCCCAGTCCCGATCCGCCGCCGCTGCGCGCCTCGTCGGCGCGGCTGAAACGGTCGAAGGCCCGATCCCGGAACTCGCGCGGGAACCCGGAGCCGGCGTCGCTGACGTGAAGCTCGACGAATCCGCCATGTTCCTCGGCCCGGAGCACGACCGTGCCTTCGCCGTGCGTGAGCGCATTGTCGATCAGGTTCGCAAGCGCCTGGCCCACGCGAAGCGGATCGGCGTCGACGTGGAGGGCGGTCTCCTCGACGCGGAGCTCTCGTCCGAGAGAGCTCGCTCGGTTCGCGAACCGTCTCGCCGCGTCCGCCAGCAGGTCTCCGGCCGCGACGACCTCTGCCCTGATGGGCAGCGGCCCCTGGTCCGCGCGCGCGATGAGGAGCAGGTCGTCCGCGAGCCGGGAAAGGCGCTCCGTCTCGTGAGCGGCGGAGCGCAACGCGTCCTCGAGCTCGTCGCGCGTGCGTGGGCGGCGCAGCGCGAGGTCGAGCTCGGTCCGGAGCAGTGCAAGGGGGGTCCGGAGCTCGTGACTCGCATCGGCAACGAACCGGCGCTCGTGCTCGACGGCCGCCTGCAGGCGGGCGAGCATCTCGTTCAGCGTCCGGGCGAGTCGCGACACCTCGTCTCCGGCCGGCGGCACGGGCAGCCTGCTCGGTTCCTCTCCCGGGTGGACGGCCTCGGCGCGTCGACGCAGGAGCTCGACCGGACGGAGTGCTCCGGCCGCGAGGGCGTAGCCGCCGAGCGAGGCTGCCAGGAGCGCGAGCGGAAGGAAGATCAGGAGCTCGTGACGCAGGTGGTCGAGCGACTCTTCCCTGGACTCGAGCGACCGCGCGACAACCACGACGCCGGTTCGCGAGGGCGCGAGCGTCGCGAGGACCCGCCACTCGCCGGAGCGCTGCGGGAGCTCCTTGTCCAGCCAGACTCGTCTCCCGGCGAGCGCTTCGGCTACGACCTGGCGGTCCACGAGCGGCCGCAGCGAGGTCGGGTGCGAGCGACGCACCTGACCAGCCGACCCAAAGAGCTGCACAAGCGTCCTGCCGCCTCCGGTGTCGGCGTCGACGCTCCCCGAGCGGGTCTCTTCCCGGGCCTGTCCGGCCAGCGCCTGGTCGACGGTTCTGAGCAGCTCACCGGCAACCCGCCGGTACACGAAGAGCCCCACCGCCGTGAGGACGACGGCCATCGCGGCCGCGAAACCGAGCGTGAGGCGGACGCGGATGGGGACCTTGCTCATGACTCCGCACGCAGCCGGTAGCCGACCCCCCGGACCGTCTCGATCGAGTCGCGTCCGAACGGGCGGTCGACCTTCTCCCGGAGGTAGCGGACGTAGACGTCGACGACGTTGGAACGACTCTCGAAGGCCATGTCCCAGGCGCCGTCGAGCAACTGCGTGCGGCTGAGCGTCAGGCCGGGACGCCGCATGAACAGTTCGAGGAGTGCGAACTCCTTCGGGGACAGGTCGAGCTCTCGGTCCCCGCGCCACGCGCGATGGGCGCCCGGATCGAGGCGGAGGTCGCCGGTCTGGAGCACCGCCGGCCTCTCCACCGGCGCGCGTCGCGACAGCGCTCGCAACCGCGCGAGGAGCTCCTCGAACGCGAAGGGCTTCGCGAGATAGTCGTCGGCCCCGGCGTCGAGACCGCTGACCCGGTCGTCGACGGCGTCCCGCGCAGTGAGCATCAGCACAGGGGCCCAGACGCCGCTGCCGCGCAGACGCCGACAGATCTCGAAGCCGTCGGCTCCCGGCAGCATCACGTCGAGGACGATCAGGTCGTAGGGAACCGCACCCGCCATCCACAGCGCCTCCTCGCCGCGGTCGGCGAGATCCGCTGCGTAGCCCTCCTCACCCAGGCCGCGACGCAGGAGCTCGCCGAGTTTCCGCTCGTCCTCGACTACCAGGACACGCATTGCCCGGTCATTGTCACTCGGCCGCTCATCCGGTGGTCGGGTGCGTCGGCGTCTTGCCGCCCGGCGCGAGCAGGTCGAAGCCGTCCGGAGTGTCGAGCAGGCCAGGGGCGGTGCCCGCATGCCCGGTCACGCCGTACTGCCAGACGAGCGCCCGCGTCGACGGGTCGATCGCGACCATCCGGTCGTTGTAGTCGTCGTTGATCATGAGGACGCCGGAAGGAAGGCGCTCGGCGAGCGACGGGTGGTCGAGCTTGCCGGGGCCGCTCGTCGGCTCGTAGCGGAACTCGACCCGTCCGCGCCGGTCGAACTCCACCAGCGCACCCGGATCCTCGTAGTCGGCGACGAGGTAGCGATCGGGGCCGAGCTGCTGCGGGTCGGACGGATAGCCGATGTCGACGTGGGCGGCCCAGACCCGCCGTCCCGACAGCGTGAGCTCGTCGATCCAGCTCCCGTTGATCTCGGAGACGAGCAGGTCGCCGTTCTGGAGCGGCGTGTCCCCGTTCGGTGAGCCGAGCCCGGTCGGCGGGTCGTGCACGCAGCGTCCCGGAGTGCCGATCTGGTGGAGGACACGCTTCGTGCGTCGGTCGAGGACGAGGACGCGGCAGTTCACCGCGTCGGCGACGCTGATGTCGCCGTTGCCGAGCAGGTAGGTGTCGTCCGGCGTGTTCAGGTAGCCGGGCCCGTAGCCCGGCGTTCGCGGGTGTCCGTACCGGAACAGGATGCGACCCGACGGGAAGGCGATCTCCACGATCGTGTCGTTGTCCTCCTGATTGGAGATGATCGCGCGCCCGCGATGGATGAAGAACGCGTCGTCCGGGAAGTAGAAGCCGCCGTGGGGCGCAGCCCGCCCTGGGCCCGGATATCTCCAGACGATCCTGTCGCGATCGTCGAGGAGGAGCAGCCGGTCGTTGCCGCGATCCGCGACCAGGAGCCGGTCGCCGAAGAACGGTGAACCGGCGCTCGCAGTCCCGGCGCTGCCGAAGGCGCGGTTCGGGACGACCATCTGGACGCCTGCGATCGGCCGGCCGTGCGAGCCCTCGCCGCCGAGGAGCCAGAGGCGTCCGCGGGTCACGGCGGCGCCGGCGTACGAGACCGCGACGCGGAGCGACCCCGCTCGCAGAAACGACGACCGGCGCGGGTCGAAGGCGTAGATCGCGGCGGTGGCCCGAGCCGCCGTGCGGCCGCCGACGAGGTAGATCGTCCCGTTCAGGACGCCGGCAGCTGCGCCGGAGAGGGGCATGGGAAGGCGGCCGACGACACGCGCCTCGTGCCTCGCGGGGTCGACGGCCTGTACCGCGTCGCTGGGACTTCCGTTCGCCAGTTGGCCGCCGAACACGTAGATGCGCGAGCCGAGCACGGCGACCGCCGGATAGCGGACCGGGACCGGCAGAGCTGCGACGTCACGATAGGCACGCCCGTCGGTGGTCGCGACGACCTCTCGATCCGGCATCGACCCGTCGTAGCCCCCGACGACGTACACGGAGCGGCCGACCGTCACCGCAGCCGCGTCGGCTCGGGCGTCGGCGAGCGCGCCACCCGCGGTCGTCTTCCGCCCTGTCTCGATCTGCGTCGAGCGAGTCGGGGCGACGGTGCCGCCGCCGATCACGAGCTGACGCGTCCCGAGCGTCGCACCTGCGGCGTCGTGCGTCGGCTGGAGCAGTGTCCCATGCGGCGACACCACGCCGTTGCGCGGGTCGAGCAGGTCGATGGCAGCGGTCGACGAGTCACCGGATTCGAGCCCGCCGAGCACCAGCAATCCCCGCGTTCCGGCTCGAGGGAGGACGACCTCGCGGCTGAGCGGCGCACGGAGGTGCCACGGGAGCAGGCCCGACTCGACTGCCGGGGGCGGCACCGCAGGATCGGCCTTGGTCTTTCGCACGGGCCGGACGAGGGGCGCGTCATCCTTTCCGCCCTCCGCCAGTCCGTGGAACCAGGGGTTCGCGCGCGGATAGACCGCGACCGCTGTCGCCAGCCCGGCGGCGACGGCCGTCAGCGCCACGCCGATCCGGTATCCGCGGCCGGGGACGCGCCGCGCCGCTTCGGCGACCAGGTGCCGGCCCGAGCGCAGCGCATAGACGAGCACGTGGACGCTCATCGCTCCGAACCAGACGATGAAGCTCGCCTTGTGAAGACCTAGCAGGGTGCCGCGCGCCGGCGTGACGACGAGGGCCACGCCGGTCCCGAACAGTACGAGGGTCGAGAGCACGAGCGTCGGCGCCACCACATAGCGCACGAGAGACGCCGGCGGCCCCTGCCTCACGTACTCGGCGCCGCGGCCGTAATAGCGCGCGAAGCGGTAGCCCGTGCTTGCGAGCTTGAGCGCGACCGGCCCGAGGAGCAGCAGTCCCAGGAAGACGTGGACTGAGAGCAGCTCGTTGATCAGCGGGATCGTCGCGCCTTCGACTGCGAGGAGCACGAGCAGAACAGCTGCCATGAGCGAAGTCAGCAGGGCGTTACCGCGGGCGCCTCCCATCGTGAGGAGTCGAGCAAAGCCCCGTGAGAATTCCCTGAGCAGGTTCCCAGCCGTTCACATGGACTTCTCATCGGCCGCGGGCACGCTGCCGCGCACATGAGCAGGAACTCCCGGATCGAGCTGGCACGACGGCGTGCACGCGGCGCGAAGCGGGCCATCGGGCTGCTGACGGCCGTCGTCTTCGGCGTTGCGTTCGTCGGGGCGAAGGCCCACGCGCCCGGCCACGCAAAAGGGAAAGCAAAGTCTCTCGGCGCTCCCTCTTCCTTCGAACGCGCCGTCCACCGGAGCATCGCGCAGGGCGGGAAGATTGCGCCGGCCGTTCAGCCGCCTCCGGTTGCAAGCTCGACCTCGTGAGTGTCGACGCCGTGCATCGGTTTCGCGCCATGGGCTGCGAAGTCGCGGTCGCGGGCGGTGACCCGGTCGCGGTCGGCGCCGTGCTCGAGCGGTGGGAGGAGACCTTCAGTCTCTTCCGCCCGACGTCGGAGCTGTCGCGTGTGAATGTCGCGTCGGCGCCGATGCTGGTGGTCTCGTCGTTCTTTGCGCTCACGCTGGCAACGGCGCTGGACGTCGCCGCCGAGACGAGCGGGCTCGTCGATCCGACGCTGAGCGGCCGGTGGCAGGAGATCGTCGTCTCGGGCCGGATGCTGTCCCGGCCACCGGGTCTCGCACTCGACCTGAACGGCGTCGTCAAGGCACTGGCTGTCGACGAGGCGGTAGCGGCGCTCGAAGGCCCCGGCTTCGTCTCGGTCGGTGGCGATCTGGCCGTCCGTGGCCCCGTGGACGTCGCGCTTCCGGCGGGCGGCGCGATCCGCGTAATCGCAGGCGGCCTCGCCACGAGCGGCACGGCCTCGCGCGGCAGCCATCTCGTCGACCCTGCGACGGGCCTGCCGAGCGAATCGCCGTGGGAACAGGTGACGGCCTCGGGAGCGACGTGTCTCGGGGCGGACGTCGCCGCGAAGGTCGGCTTCCTCCTCGGCGAGGACGGGCCCGCGTGGCTCGATGCGCGCGGCATCCCGGGCCGCTTCGTCGCCGGCGGCGGCGAGGTCGTCGAGAACGGCGCCTGGACGAGAGCGATGAGGGTGGCGCAGCCGTGCACGTGAGCTCGAGCCCGGCGATCTGGTACGCGGCGCGCGCGTCGGGCGTCGCGGCCTACGTCGTGCTCAGCCTCGTCGTCTCGCTCGGCCTGGCACTCGGGGGCAAGGCGCAGAACCGCAGCTGGCCGCGCTTCTCGGTGGAGGAGGTCCACCGCTTCGGCGGACTACTCGTCGGCTCCCTCCTCGGCGTGCACGTCCTGGCGATCGCGGCAGACTCGTTCCTCCCGTTCTCGCTCGTCCAGCTGCTCGTCCCGTTCACATCGACCTACCGGCCGCTCTGGACCGGGCTGGGCATCGCCGCCGCCGAGCTCCTGCTCGCCCTCGCGATCACGAACCACTACCGCCGCCGGCTGCCGTACCGCTTCTGGCGCACGGCGCACTACCTCAACTTCGCCGTCTGGACCTTCGCCTCGCTGCACGGGCTCATGGCGGGAACCGACCGGGGCGCTGCCTGGCTGGCGATCCTCTACGGAGTCTCGGTCGCCGTCGTCCTCATGCTGCTGCTGTGGCGGTTCGGCGGGCTCGGGCGCCGGTTCGGGCGGATCGCGACGGCGGGAGCCGTGACCGTCGTGGCGCTGCCGCTGCTCATCGTCGGTCCGCTCCGTCACTCGCCGCCGCCATGGAACGCCGCAAACGTCGACGAGAGCCTCACCGGCAACGTGATCCGCAACGGCAGCCAGCTGCAACAGATCGTCTCCCTCGTCGGGCAGGCCCGCCGCCCGCAGAAGCTCGTCGTGCGGGCGGACCTCCTCGCGGCACCCGAGAAGCTCGAGTCGACCTCGCTGCAGCTCGAGTACCTCCCGAGCGGCGACGTCTGCCGCGGACGTATCACGCAGGTGGGCGGCGCGAGCTTCACCGGAACGTGCCGGCTCCGGAACGGCCAGCGCCGCACCATCGAGGCGAGCTGGGTGCCGAACGAGGACGGAACCGGCGTCGTCGGCGACATCCGGCTGCGTGGCGACGACTAGGCCACTGCCTACGGCGAGGCGTCCGTAGTCGGCCGCAGCCGGGTCAGGTCGGGTACCGACGCGGGCGTCGCCGCTCACTGCCACCCTGGTTGCACGGGCTGAGCGTCGACAAGGGAGACGAATGATGGCTCCGATCTTCGGCGTCATGAATGTCAGAGCCGTTCTCCTCGGCGGAGGCGCACTCGCTGCAGCCGCCGCCGCCTACCGCAGGTTCCTGCGGCAGCCGATCCTGACCTGGGGTGCGACAACGCAGGAAGCCGGTGCTCGGCTGCCGGGCGACGAGCTGCTCGAGGACGCGGACGGCGTCGCCACCCGGGCGATCTCCATCGACGCGCCGCGTTCGGCGGTCTGGCCCTGGATCGCCCAGATGGGACCGGGCCCCCGTGGCGGTGCTTACACCTACGACTGGATCGAGAACCTGCTCGGACTCGACATGCACAGTGCCGACCGGGTCCTGCCGGCGTTCCAGCATCCCGAGCTCGGCGAAGGATTCGGGTTCGGCGCGAACCGGATGACGTACGCGATCGTGGAGCCGGAGCGGGTGCTCGCAATCCGCTCCGCCGACGGCAACTGGGTCTGGACGTTCGTGCTCGAGGAGCGGGACGGAGCCACGCGCCTGATCAGCCGCAACCGCTTTCGGCTGCCGACGCTGAAGGACAAACTCGGCATGGTCCCCTTGGAGCCGGGCTCGCTCGTCATGGAGCGCAAGATGCTCCGCGGGATCAAGCAGCGCGCCGAGCTTCTCGCGGCCGAAGGGCAGGAAGTCACGGCGTGAGCCGCCTTTCGAGCAAATTGCGGATCTCGGCCGCGATCACGAGCTCCTCGTGCGACGGGACGACCTCGACGCGGAAGTCGCCGAGGAAGCGGGTTCGCTCGACGATCCGGTCGCGGATCTCGCCGGCGTGCTCGCCGATCCCTCCGGTGAAGGCGAGGACGTCGATGCCGCCGCAGGCGGCCGCCATCGCGCCCACTGCGCCGGCGACTCGGTGGACGAAGACGTCGAGCGCCAGAGGCGAGGCCTCTCTCGCATCTCCGGATCCGCCGCCGGAGAGGCCGGCGAGCCCCGACTCGTGCTCGAGCGCCTGCTCGAGCTCGTCCTCCGTCAGCAACCGCTCGCGGAGGAGGTAGAGAAGCGCGCCGGGGTCGACGGAGCCCGACCGTGTGGCCATCGGGACGCCTTCGAGCGGGGAGAATCCCATGGTGGTGTCCACCGAGCGCCCTTCGCGGACCGCCGTGACCGAGCAGCCGCCGCCCAGATGGCAGACGACGAGGCGCTCGGCGTCGACCTGGGAGACGACCCACTGGACGGAGATGCCGTGAAAGCCGTAGCGGAGCACACCCCACTCGTCGCGCCACCGCTGCGGGACGGCGTAGGTCGATGCCGCCCGCGGCATCGTGCGGTGGAAGGCGGTGTCGAAGACCGCGACGTGCGGGACGTCCGGCACGGCCTCGCGGGCGCGGCGGATCTCCTCGAGAGCGCGACGGTTGTGGAGGGGCGCGAGTACCGCGAGCTCCCGGATGGCGGTCTCCACGTCGTCGTCGACGACCGTCGGGCCGACGAAGCGGCTCCCGCCGTGGACGACGCGGTGCCCGACCGCGTCCGCCTCGACGAAGTCGTCCACGGGACGGGATTCGTTCCCACGAACGAGGTGAAGCTTGAGACTCGTGGAGCCCGCGTTGACCACCAGAACGTCCATCGAAGGAGATTGTCGTGACCGCTGACGAGCTGCGCGCGCTGGACGCGTACTGGCGTGCCTCGAACTACCTCTCGGTCGGGCAGATCTATCTGCTCGGCAACCCGCTGCTGCGCGAGCCGTTGCAGCCGGAGCACGTGAAGCCCAGGCTGCTCGGGCACTGGGGCACCACGCCGGGCCTGAACTTCCTCTACACGCACCTGAACCGCACCATCCGCGGGCGAGATCTGGACGCGATCTTCGTCTGCGGGCCGGGCCACGGCGGTCCGGCGGTCGTGGCGCACGCCTACCTCGAGGAGACGTACAGCGAGCTCTACCCGCATGTCTCCCGAGACGAAGCCGGGCTGCAGGCGCTGTTCCGGCAGTTCTCGTTCCCGGGCGGGATCCCGAGCCACGCTGCTCCGGAGACACCGGGCTCCATCCACGAGGGTGGCGAGCTCGGCTACGCGCTCTCACACGCCTACGGAGCCGCCTTCGACGACCCGGCGCTGACCGTCGCCTGCGTGGTCGGTGACGGCGAGGCCGAGACGGGCCCCCTGGCGACGAGCTGGCATTCGAACAAGTTCCTGAACCCGGAGACCGACGGCCGGGTCCTGCCGATCCTGCATCTGAACGGCTACAAGATCGCGAACCCGACGGTTCTCGCCCGCATCCCGGAGGACGAGCTCGCAGCGCTTCTGCGCGGCTACGGCCACGAGCCGCTCGTCTTCACGGCCGGCTTCGACGACGAGGACGTCCTCTCGATCCACGGCCGCTTCGCCGAGCTCCTCGACCGGGCACTCGACGACCGGCGCGCCATGATCGTGTTCCGGACGCCGAAGGGCTGGACGGGACCGCGGGAGGTCGACGGGCTCCCGGTCGAGGGAACCTGGCGAGCGCACCAGGTGCCGCTGGCGGAGGTCAGGACGAACCCGGCGCACCGGCAGCAGCTCGAGGAGTGGCTGCGCAGCTACCGGCCCGAGGAGCTCTTCGACGACCGCGGCGCTCTTCGCGACGAGCTCTTCGGGCTCGCTCCCGAGGGCGAGCGGCGGATGTCGGCGAACCCGAAGGCGAACGGCGGCGTAGTCCTGCGCGACCTCGAGCTGCCGGACTTCCGCCGCTTTGCCGTTCCCGTCGACGAGCCCGGCGCGGAGACTGCGGAGGCGACCCGCGTCCTCGGTGACTGGCTCACCGAGGTGGTGCGGTCGAACCCCGGCAACTTCCGCATCTTCGGCCCAGACGAGACGGCGTCGAACCGCCTCGATGCCGTGTTCGAGGTGACGGACAAGCAGTGGAACGCGCGCGTCGAGCCCGTGGACGAGCACCTCGCGCCGACCGGCCGCGTCGTCGAGGTGCTCTCCGAGCACCAGTGCCAGGGCTGGCTCGAG
>DATEPQ010000007.1:0-3944 GCA_035273125.1 Gaiellaceae bacterium | reverse complement strand
CCGGGCCAGGTCGTCGACTCGAGCACGACGAGCTGGCCCTCGCGCAGCACCTTCGCGAGCCGCCGCGCAGCGCTCTCCACGATCGAGAGGTCGGGCTCGCGCTGATGCGAGAGCGGCGTCGGCAGCGCGATCAGGATCGCGCCCGTGTCGCGGAGATCGTCGTAGCTCGTCGTCGCCTGGACGCGGCCTTGCTCCACGAGGGGCGCGAGGCGGTCGCTCGGGACGTCGGCGATGTGCGACTCGCCGCGGTTGAGAGCGGCGACGACGTCCTCGACCACGTCGACGAGGAGGACCTTGCAGCCGGCTTCCGCGAAGGTGGCCGCCAGGGGCACGCCGACGTAGCCGGCGCCGACGACCGCGACGTCGTAGTTGGAGCCCTCAGCCATGGCCGCGGGCAAGGCTAGCTGCGACCCGTTCCGCGGCGTGGCCGTCTCCGTACAGCGGCGGCCGTTCCTCGGGCATCCGCGCCGACGCGACCGCTGCGGCGAGCCTGGCGGGATCGTCGTCCACGAGGACGTTGGCGCCGAGCTCGACGGTGTCCACCCACTCGGTGGAAGGCCTCGCAGTCACGCAGGGCACGCCGTACCAGTACGCCTCCGTCTGCAGACCACCCGAGTCGGTGACGAGCACCCGCGCCTGCGAGACGAGCGAGGCCATGTCGAGGTAGCCGACGGGCGTGAGTAGCTCGACGTTGGGCGGAAGCTCGCCCAGGACTGCGCGCGTGCGCGGGTGCGCGGGAAAGACGACACGCTCGCCGATCCGCCCGAGGCCGTCGACGATGCGCGCAAGCCGCTCCGGTCGCACGTTCGCCTCGCGGTGGATCGTCGCGGCCACGTAGCCGCCCGGCTCGAGGCCGTGCTCCGCGAGGATCCGCGACCGCTCGCGCGCGATCGGAGCGAGCGCGAAGCAGGCATCGGCCATCACGTCGCCCACCACGTCGATGCGGCCCGGCGCGCCCTCGGCGAGCAGCGTCTCGCGCGACCGCTCGTCGGGACAGAGCAGGAGCGCGGCCGCGGCATCCACGGCGATCCGGTTGTGCTCCTCGGGCATCGACAGGTCGCCGCTCCTCAGTCCGGCCTCGACGTGCGCGACCGGAACGCCGACGTCGCCTGCCGCCTCCGTCCCTGCGCGGGTCGAGTTGGTGTCGCCGAAGACGAGCGTCCAGTCCGGCCGCTCCTGCTCGAGCACGGCGGCGATGGCGGGCCGCATCGTCGCAGCGTCCGCGGTGTGGAGGTCGAGCCGGTACTGCGGTTCGGGCAGTCCCAGCTCCGCATAGAACACGTCCGAGAGCTCGGGATCCCAATGCTGGCCGGTGTGGAGCCCCACCTCGTCGATGCCTGCGCTGCGCAGCGCGGAGCTGAGCGGCCCCGACTTGATGAACTGCGGCCGGTTTCCGACGACGGACAGGACCTTCACGGGAACGACGTTACAATGGCCCGCCGTTCGGGCCGTTAGCTCAGCTGGTAGAGCAGGGGACTCTTAATCCCAAGGTCGCAGGTTCGATCCCTGCACGGCCCATCGCAGAATGTCCTGCGAATGACCCGCTCGCGGCGGGGCGCGGTGCGTTGCCTGCCACGCCGCAGCCGCAGCTCGGGCTGCTAGGCCGCTGCGAGTTGGCGCTGGGCCTTCTCGTGGACCCGCTCGAACGTCAGCATCGCCTGCTCGAACAGTTGGAGCGCGAGCTCGCTGTCGCTGCGGGCGCAGCCGCCAATGCGGATCGTGCTGCCGTCGCGTTGAAAGTGGGTTCCGACCCCGACCGTGTACTCGCCGTCGCGGCCGGTTTCGACCTGCCAGCCGAGCAGCCGCAGCCACAGCTGGAGCATCTCGCCGGTCATGCCTGCTGGTGCCGCCATCGCCGCTCCCTTCCGTGCAGCTCGGGTCGAAAGAAGCGTTGCCTTCCTTCTGCCCCCCGTCATCGGATGAGAGTGCCCCGCCGCATCGGGCACCCTCACCGCGGCTCACATCCTGCGCCACCGGAGCCGCTTCAGCTATCGCTCAACAGGTGGTTCACACGCCCGCTTCACCCGTCTCGGCGCAGCAGCCTCTCTGTACTCGGTGCTCAAGCGCCGGGGCGGTTGTGTCGATTGAGCGCAGATGGCGTTTCTGCGGCGTCCTGGAGTCGTGCGTTCGATTTGTCTGCTTGCCCTGGCGGTCAACGTCTACTACCTCGTGTGGCGGCTGCTCGCGACCTTCAATCCGCATGCGCTGTGGCTTTCGGCGTTGCTCTGGACGGGTGAGGCATACGGACTGGTGGTGCTCGCGCTCCATATCCTCCTGACCTGGGACACGCGCGCGCTCGAGCGCCGCCTCGGCCTCGGGTTCGGCCAAGAACTGTCGTCGGCCGTTCTCCCGCCCCCGGGCCCACACGCGGTCGACGTCTTCGTCCCGACGTACAACGAGAGCATCGGGCTTCTGCGCAAGACGGTGATCGCTGCGCGAGAGATCCGGCTGCCACATCGCACCTGGGTGCTCGACGACGGGCGGCGCAGCGAAGTGCGGCAGATGTGCGAAGAACTCGCCGTCGGTTACCTGACACGTAGTTCGAACGAGCATGCGAAGGCGGGCAATATCAACGCCGCTCTCGCCCAGACTGACGGAGAGTTCGTCGTCGTGCTCGACGCCGACTTCATTGCGCTGCCGCAGCTGCTCGAGCGAACGCTGGGGCACTTCGAGCGCGACGACCAGCTCGCGTTCGTGCAACTGCCGCAGACCTTTTACAACGTCGACTCGATCCAGCACGTCGACCGTGGCTCGGCATCGAGTTGGCACGAGCAGAGCCTCTTCTACGACGTCATCCAGCCGGGAAAGAACCGCTGGAACGCAGCCTTCTGGTGTGGCTCGCCGGCCGTGATCCGCCGGGCGGCGCTCGAGGCGGTCGGCGGCGTGGCGACCTCGACCATCACCGAGGACATCCTCACTTCGATGCGGCTGCACGCTGCCGGCTGGCACTCGCTCTACCACGACGAGGTGCTCGCGGTCGGCGTCGCGCCGGGCGACCTGGACGGCTTCCGGACGCAGCGCCTCCGCTGGGCGCAGGGCTCGATGCAGATCCTGCGCAGCCGCGAGAATCCCCTGTTCAAGCGAGGCCTGTCCCTCGCGCAGCGACTCAACTACTTCGCCTCGATGACGACCTATTTCCAGGCGCTCCAGCTCGGCGTGTTCGTCTTGATGCCGTTGCTGATCCTCCTCAGCGGGCAGCCGCCGATCACGACTTTCGGCGCCGCCTTCTTCGCCCGGTTCATCCCCTACATGGCGATCACGCTTGTTGCGATCAAGGCAACCGGCGGCTCCAGCCAGCGGCTCGTCTGGGACCAGTACTTCTCCTTCCTGCGCATGTTCACGTTCCTGCGAGCGCTGCCGACACTCGTCACCGGCGGCCGCAACCTCCGCTTCCGCGTAACGCCCAAATCGCCGCGGGCGGAGGCGTCGCGGGACTCGCTCTATCCGCACATCGGCGTTGCCGTGATGAACCTCGCCGTCATCGCTGCACTTCTCTCGCTGCCTTTCCGACAGGGACTCGACGGCTGGACAACGGCAATCGTCTGCATCTTCGCCGCATTGATAGCGGGCGTCCACGCCTCCGCCGTCGCGCGACTGTGGCATCGCGTGTACCGGCGTCACCACTACCGCTTGCCGCTCAGGGTCCCCACGTACGTCGAGGCTCGGGGGATCGACCCGTTCCTCACGCACACCGAGGACATCAGCTTCGGCGGCTTGTCCCTCACGCTCCCGTCGCGCCTGGCAAAGCGGGCGCTCGTCGACATCCGTCTCATGCTCAGCGAGCACGACGAACTGCACCTGAAGGGGTCGATCGCGAGTAACAGACCCCTCCCCGACGGCGGCTACCGCGTCGGTGTCGAACTCGGATCGCTCACGGCCGAGGCAGAACAGCGCCTGCTCTACCACTTCCTCGCCAACGCGACAGAAACCGCCGTCGAGCAGAC
>DATEPQ010000006.1:0-3342 GCA_035273125.1 Gaiellaceae bacterium | reverse complement strand
TCGGCGCCGGTGAGGAGAGTGAGCAGCGCCCGCGGCTCCGCGAGCAGGCCCGCGACCACCTCCAAGGCGACCTCGGCAAAGTCGTCCCCGCCCCCGACCGGCTCGCCGTCCACCAGACCGAGCCACTCGCCGGCCCCGATCGCGAGGCCGTTGAGCTCGACGGCGCGCGAGGCGCGGGTGATCTCGCCGGTGGACACGGCGGCCGCCGCTGCGGCCATGTCCGCTGCGTTCTCGTCGGCTCCGCGCGTGCCGTCGTAGGCGACGAGCGCAGCGAGCCCGGCGGGAATGGACTCCGTCGGGACGACCGCGGCAGGAAGCTGCGCCTGCTCGGCCGCGTGCTCGGCTGCGAGCCGCACGTTGGAGTTGTTCGGCAGGACGATCGCCTCGTCCGCGTTCAGCTTCTCGATCGCCGCCACGAGCTCGGCCGTCGACGGGTTCGACGTCTGCCCTCCCGCGACGACGCGGATCGTCCCCACCGGCTCGGCGAGGGTCTCGAACAGCCGCCGGTTCCCTTCCCCCGCGACGACTGCGACGACTCCGCTTCGCGAACGCGTGGACGGGACGAGCGATAGGCGCCGCTCGCGCCGTTCCTGCTGCTCGTGCATGTTCGCGATCTCGACTCCCTCGATCGTGCCCACGGCGGTGCCGAGCGAGAGCGCAGCGCCGGGATCGTCGGTGTGGACGTGCACCTTGAGCGCGGTGTCGTCGCCCACCACCACGAGCGAGTCGCCGAGCCCTTCGAGCCGCGCCTCCAGCCCGTCGCGATCGAGCGCCTCGCCCTCGACCACGAAGACGGTGCAGTAGCGGTAGCGGGAGGGCTCGAGGTGGATCGCCTCGACCCCGGACGGGGCCTCGGCGGGAAACGCAGCGGGCAGCGGCTCGCCGCTCACGGCGCCGGCCAGACCCCTCAGGAGCTCGACCAGCCCCGCCCCGCCGGCATCGACCACTCCGGCCTCGCGCAGGACTTCGAGCTGCTCGGGCGTGCGGGCCACGGCCTCTTCTCCATGTCGCACGAGCTCGATGAGCAGCTCGCCGACCGACTCGGCTTCCGCCGCCCGCCGTTCGGCCCCCTCCGCAAGCTCGCGGATGACCGAGAGCATCGTCCCCTCGACCGGCCGCCGCACTGCCCGGTAGGCGGCGTCGGACGCTCCACGTAGCGCTCGGGCGGTGAGGGTGGGATCGACCCCGTCCGTCGAGTGGGCGAGCACGTCGGCGACACCCCGCACGATCTGGGACAGGATGACGCCGGAGTTGCCGCGGGCGCCCATCAGCGCCGCTCGCGCCACCGTGTGCGCGAGCTCCGGCCGGTTTCCGGGCTCCGCCGAGGCGAGATCGTCGACCACCGCCCGCACGGTCAGCGTGAGGTTCGTGCCGGTGTCCCCGTCCGGGACGGGATACACGTTGAGGTCGTCGATGCGGCTGCGGCTCGTCTCGAGCGACGCGAGCGACGCGCCGACCAGCGCGCGCACCAACTCGAGGTCGCTCGTGCCGCTCACTTCCCGCCGGTGCGCACGTCGTCGACGTGCACCTCGACCGCGCGCACCGGGAGGCCCGTGAGCCGCTGCACCTCGTACTCGACGCGGTTGCCGACGCTCGAGGCGACCTCCGCGAGGTTGAGGCCGTACTCGACGACGACGTGAAGGTTGATCGCCACCTCACCGCCCTCGCGCCGGATCTCGATCCCGCGCGGCCGCCGGCGGGCCCGCGCGAGCTGGCCGCGCAGCGAGCCCTTCATCCCCACCACGCCGTAGCACTCGAGTGCCGTCTCCGCGACGATCTGCGCGATGGCGTCGCTCGAGATCGTGATCCGCCCGAGGCGCGATGGAACCGCCTGGCCCACTTCCATCGTTCGGTTGGACCGACGACGTCGCCGCGCGGTTGCGCCGCTCGCTCGGAGGGCCTAGAGCGCCTTCTGGACCTTGCCGGCCTTGAGGCAGCGCGTGCAGACGTAGGCACGCGTCGCCTTGCCCTTGAGCAGGACGCGGACGCGCTGCAGGTTCGGTTCGAACCGCCGCTTGGTGGCGACCATCGAGTGGCTCCGGTGGTTACCGAAGCCGGGCTTCTTCCCACAGACTGCGCAGACCTTCGACATCGGCGGCCCAGGATAGCCGACGACTGCGGGCTAGCCCGCGCGGGCCTGCTTCCGCACCTGCGAGAAGAGGTCGGCCATCTCGAGCGCGGCGTGTGCCGCGTCCGCGCCCTTGTCGACCCGCGCCTCGGCCTGCTCGGTCGTGTCCACCGTGAGGACGCCGAACGCCACCGGCACCCCGGTCTCGAGGCCCGCGAGCTGCAGGCCCGACGCCGCCTCGCCGGCGACGTAGTCGAAGTGGGCCGTCTCCCCGCGCACGACGCACCCGAGGGCGATGACGCAGGAGTAGCGCCGAGTCTTGGCCAGAGCCATCGCGCCGATCGGGAGCTCGAACGCACCCGGAACGGGCATCACCGTGATCCGCTCGTCGGCCACGCCCGCCGCCGCCAGGGCCTCGAGCGCCGACTGGAGGAGCCGGTTGGAGATCTCGCCGTTGAAGCGGGAAACGACCACCCCGACCGTGCGCTCCGCACCCGAGGGAGAACCCTCGAGGACGGCGACACCATCCGGGATGTCGATCTCGCCGGGCACGTGCCCGAGCGGCGCGATCTCCGGCTCTGCCTCGGCCTCCTCCTCCTCGGCCTCCGGTTCGGGCTGAGCTGCCGCCGCCTCCGTGACCTCCGGCTCCGGCTCCTCCTCGTGGGGCTGCGGCCACGCGGCCGGCTCGGGCTCGGCGGCCGTCTCCTCCGGCTCCTCCACGTCCTCCTCCTCCGAAGCCTGCGGCGCCTCGCCCGGCCAGAAACCCCCACTCGTGCTCATTCGCCCTCCGACTCGAACTTGAGATTCTGGTGGTGCAACTTGTGTCCGAGCTTATCCCGCTTGGCGGCCAGATAGCGAACGTTCTCGGGATGGGGTGGCATCTCGATCGGCACCTGCTCGGTCACCCTCAGCCCGTACGCCTCGACGCCGGAGACCTTCTTCGGGTTGTTCGTCAGCAGCCGCATGGTCGTGATCCCGAGGTCGGCGAGGATCTGGTTCCCGATCCCCCACTCGCGCTCGTCGGCGGCGAAGCCGAGTGCGAGGTTGGCGTCGACCGTGTCGAGTCCCTGCTCCTGCAGCTCGTAGGCGCGGAGCTTGTTGAGGAGGCCGATGCCGCGCCCCTCCTGCGCCATGTAGAGGAGCACGCCGCGGCCCTCGGCGGCGATCGCCGCGAGCGCGGCCTCGAGCTGCTCGCCGCAGTCGCAGCGGAGGGAGTGGAAGACGTCGCCGGTGAGGCACTCGGAGTGGACGCGGACGAGCACGTCCTCGCCGAT
>DATEPQ010000005.1:0-2239 GCA_035273125.1 Gaiellaceae bacterium | reverse complement strand
TTCTCGATCCTCGTCCCGCGCCGCACGCGGCTCAGCGTCGCGCAGGGCGAGCACGTCGAGCCCGGGGATCCGCTGCACGAGGGCTCGATCAGCCCCGCCGACCTCCTGCGCCTGAAGGGCTACACCGAGACCGAGCTGTACCTCGTCGGCGAGGTGCAGAAGGTCTACAAGTCGCAGGGCGTCGAGATCCACGACAAGCACATCGAGCTCATCGTCCGGCAGATGCTGAAGAAGGTGCGCGTCGAGAACAACGGCGACACCGACCTGCTCCCCGGCCAGCTCGTCGACAAGATCGTGCTCGAGCGCGAGAACGCGCGCGTGAAGAAGGAGAAGAAGGAGCAGGCGACCTCCGAGCCGTTGATCCTCGGCATCACGAAGGCGTCGCTCGCGACGGAGTCCTTCCTCTCGGCCGCGTCGTTCCAGGAGACGACGAAGGTGCTGACCGACGCGTCGATCGAGGGCAAGGTCGACCGGCTGCTCGGGCTGAAGGAGAACGTCATCATCGGGAAGCTGATCCCGGCGGCGACCGGCCTGAAGCGGTACCGGACGATCGACATCGGGCCGTCGGACAAGGTGCCAGCGAGCGCGCTCGCGCGCCCGCAGACCGAGGAGCAGCTCCTCGCGGCGCTCGAGGAGATCGGCAGCGACGGCTCCGACGCCCTCGCCGGGCTCGGCCTCGACTTCGGCGGCGAGCCGGAGACGAACACGGATGCCGAGCCGCGCTCGGACCTCGAGGCCGAGGAAGTGCCCGAGGTCGAGACGCCGCTCGACGAGTAGGCGGTAGATGTAAGCAACTCGCCAAGGAGGGCGGCGGTGAGCCGCCCTCTTTGGTACACCAAGGGGCGGTCGTGCGGAAGCTCTCTCTCGTTCTTGCAGCTGTGGCAGCGGCGTGCCTGGTCGCGGCGGGTACCGCCGTGTCCGATCCGGTGTTCGCCGGGCAGTGCGGAGTCCGGCCGCAGCAGACCGTCTGGGGTGAGTACGGCTGGCCCACGCTCACCTCGATCCTCGCCAGGCCCGGAACGCTGCTCGCGATCAGCACGGCCGGCGACGGGCACTCGGGCGACAAATACGCGGCTGCCGTCAGGCGGCGCGGCGCAGCGACCTACGCCTTCGACCTGAAGCTGAACCGGGAGGTGGGCGCGCCCGGCGCCCCCGCAGACCCCGCCACCATCGGAGCCGCGGCGGACGCGCAGTACGCCAAGGCAGTCGAGCGCGCCGGCTGCAATACACCGCTCGTTGTCGAGAACGAGCTCTTCGGCGCCTCGCTGCCGACGCCGTGGTCGCCGACGACCGCGCAGTACCGCGCCAACGTCCTCGCCTTCCTGCAGGAGCTCGCGGCGAAGGGCGCCCACCCGGTGATCCTGATCAACAAGGCGCCGTACGCCGGCTCGAGCGACGCGGTCGCGTGGTGGCGTTCGGTCTCGAAGGTCGCCGACATCGTCCGCGAGGTCTACCTCCCGGCGACGAACGTGTGGCCGCTCGGGACCATCCTCGGCAACCGCTTCCTGCGGCAGAGCTATCGCAACGCGATCGCCGACCTCACGTCGATCGGGATCCCGGCGAGCCGCCTCGGGCTCATGCTCAGCTTCCTGAGCCACAGGGGCGTCGGCGGTCGCAACGGCCTCGAGCCCGCCTCGGCCTGGTACCAGGTCGTGAAGTGGGAGGCGCTCTCGGTCAAGCAGGTCGCGCGAGAGGTCGGGCTGGGCTCGGTCTTCTCCTGGGGTTGGCAGATGTGGAACAGCAAGGAGATGGATCCCGACAAGCCGAAGGCCGCGTGCGTCTGGCTCTGGGCGCGGACGCGACGCCTCTGCAACGCGCCGCACTCTCTCGGCAAGCGCTTCGACCGCTCCCTGACCGCCGGGCAGATCCGGCTCGCTCACGGGACCGTCTGCCGCGTCGAGGATGTTCGCAGCGTCGGCGCCCGCGAGGTGGCCTCGCTCGAGGCGTTGACCGGCGACCGCGATGCCGCCCTGAGCGCCCTGTTCGAGCGCGTCGTCGAGGCGTCGCTGCACCCGGTGTCGCGGCGCGCGGCGCTGGCGGCGCAACGCGAGGTGATCCGGGACTCCTTCCACGGCAGGCGGAGCGCCTACCTCGCGGCGTTGCGCGAGGCTCACGCGACTCCCGGGCTCGCGCTGGCGGTGCTCGCCGACGAGCTCCGGCGAGCACGGCTGGAACAACCGCGGTACGCCCCGAAGCCGAAGGCCGGCGAGGTGGCGGCGTTCTACGCGGCCTATCCGGA
>DATEPQ010000004.1:0-4899 GCA_035273125.1 Gaiellaceae bacterium | reverse complement strand
ACCCGTCGTTCTGAATCCCACCCCCGGACCCGTCGGCGTGGTTGTCCGTCACCATCGAGTCCTGCAAGGTCAGCGAGCCGGTGCCGGAAACCCAGATCCCACCCCCGACCCCGGCATTCGGATCGTTACCGGTCGACGTGCTCCCGTTCTCGATCGTGACGCCGTCGATCGTGACGTCGGCCGTGGCGTCGGGCCCCGAGATCTCGATGTCCCGTTGGCCGCTGTCGGAGCCGCTGATGATCGTCGAGCGCGCGCCCGCTCCGACTAGATCCACGTCGCTCGAGATTAGGAGCTGGCCGTTGTCGAGGAAGTACGTCCCCTTCTGGACGTCGATCGTGTCCGAGCCTGAGACGCCGGTCGCACAACCGCCAACCGCCGTGTCGGTGTTCGCCGAAGCGATGGCGTCGCGAAGCGTGCATCCGCCCTGAGCGGTGTCGTCATCCGCAGTCGTGGTGACGACGATCGTGTTTCCAGCGGCCAGCGCGGTGGAGGGAACGGCGAACAGCGCGAGCAGTACAAACAGCACCGCAAGCGGCAATAGACGCAGCACGCCGGCGTTCCACCTCGTCGTTCGCCCCACTTCGGTCCCCCTCGCCCGTGGCCGGAACCACCCCGGTCCTCCTCGGACAATGCGCCCCTTCCGGTTTCTTGTCAATAGGGGCACAATCGAGCGCGTGGGGGTATCGCAGGACGGGAGCGGGGCCGACGTGGCCGGCTCGACGGTCGTCCCGTACCTGCCGCGCGTGACGCTCGAGTGGCTGCGCGACGCGCCGGACGAACGGCACCGGGCCCTCGCAGGGACGATGGCCTTCGTCGACGTGTCCGGCTTCACCGCCATGTCGGAGCGGCTCGCTCCGAAGGGCCGGCTGGGCGCGGAGGAGGTCACCGACGTGATGAGCGCCACGTTCGGCCGCCTCCTGGGTGTCGCCTACGAGCTCGGCGGCGGGCTCGTCAAGCTCGGCGGCGACGCGCTCCTGCTCTTCTTCGACGGGGACGGCCACGCCGCCCGCGCCTGCGCCGCAGCCTGGGGGATGCGCGACTCGCTCGCCGCCCTCGGGCCGCTCCAGACCTCCGTCGGTCCCGTCGAGCTGAAGATGCACGTCGGGATCCACAGCGGCGACTTCGACTTCTTCCTCGTCGGGAGCCGCCACCGCGAGCTGATCGTCGCCGGCCCGGAGGCCGCGACAACCGTCGAGATGGAGGACACGGCCGAGGCCGGGGAGATCGCCGTGAGCGACGCGACCGCGGCCCATCTGGGGGAAACGTCCCTCGGCGAACGCAAGGGAGCCGGCACTCTGCTCTCCCAGCCCCCGGCGGTCGCCTTCACCGGCATCGGCGACGTGCCGGACATCGCCGAGGCGGACGTACTCGCCTGCATTCCCGAGGCGCTGCGCGTCCACCTCGTCGCGGAGCGGGTCGAGAGCGAGCACCGGCAAGCCGCGGTCGCCTTCGTCCGGTTCGGCGGAGCCGAAGAAGGGCTGGACACCGAGTCGGTCGCGGAGGTGGTGGACGCGCTGCAGGACGCGGCTGCGGCGCACGGCGTCTGCTTCCTCGAGAGCGACATCGACGCGGTCGGGGGGCGGGTGATCCTCGTCGCCGGCGTGCCGACGACCGCCGGAGGCGACGAGGAGCGCCTCCTTCGCACCGTGCGCGCGGCCGTCGATGAAGGCACCAGGCTCCCGCTGCACGTCGGTGTCGCCGCGGGGAACGTCTTCGCCGGCCGCATCGGGCCGCCGTACCGCCAGGCATTCACGATCCTCGGCGGCACGGCCGCGCTCGCCGCCCGCCTCATGGCCAAGGCCGACGCCCGCTCGATCTGGACGACACCCGACCTCCTCGAACGTTCGCGCACCCTCTTCGCGACTCAGCCCGTCGGGGCTCTCGTCCTGAAGGGGAAAGCGGAGCCGGTGGACGCGGTGGCAGTGGGCGAGGTGACCGGCGCCCGTGAGAGCAAATCGCCGCAGAAGCTCCCGCTCGTCGACCGCCAGCGCGAGCTGCCCGTCCTCGATGCCGCCCTCGTGCCGGTGCGCATGGGCTTCGGCAGCTTCGTCGAGCTCGTCGGCGACGCCGGGATCGGCAAGTCGCGGATCGTCGAGGAGCTCTGCGACCGCGCCGAGGGCCTCACGCTCGTCTCGGCCGCCTGCGAGCAGTACGAGGCGACGACTCCGTACCACCCGTTCCGCAATCTGCTTCGGGGGCTGCTCGACGTCGCGGTCGACGGCGATTCGGACGCGAACTCGGTCGCGCTCTCGGGCAAGCTCGGCGAGATCGACCCGGAGCTCGTGCCCTGGACACCGCTCGTCGCCGACGTCATCGACGCACCCGTGCACTCGACCCAGGCTGCAGACGACCTGCAGCCTGCGTTCCGGCGCGCCCGGCTGCACGGCGTCGTCGAGACGGTGCTCGGTGAGCTTCTCGAGCCGCCGACCCTGCTCCTCTTCGAGGACGTCCACTGGATGGACGAGGCCTCGTCGGATCTCCTTCGTCATCTCGGCAGCCGGGTCTCCGCCAGGCCCTGGCTGGTCTGCGCCACCCGCCGTCCGGCCGGCGGCGGCTTCGTCGCGGCGGAGGGCAACCCGCCGGTGCCGGCGATGTCGCTTCGGCTCGATCCCCTGCCCGAGGCCGACGCACACGAGCTCGCGGTCGCTGCGGCGGCGGAGGACCTCCCGCCCGACGAGCTCGCTGCGATCACCGAACGTGCGGGTGGCAACCCGCTCTTCGTGCAGGAGCTCGTCGCAGCGACCCGCGTGTCCGAGCAGGGGTTGGAGGCGCTGCCGGAGAGCGTCGAAGGCGTGGTCACGAGCCGGATCGACAACCTCGCGCCGGCCGACCGGGCGCTCTTGCGCTGGGCCGCGGTGCTCGGCGCAAGCTTCTCCGGCGAGCTCGTGGCACGCGTGCTCCAGGACGATCCCGAGGCAGCCCTCGACTCCGAGTCCTGGGATCGCCTGGCCGAGTTCGTCGAGCGCGACCCGTATGCCGCCGGCACCTTCCACTTCCGGCATGCGCTGATCCGCGACGCCGCATACGAGGGCCTCTCGTTCCGGCGCCGGCGCGAGCTGCACGCGCGCGTGGCCGAGGTCGTGGGCGAGACCGCGGCCGACGAGGAGGAAGTGGCCGAGACCCTCTCCCTCCATTACTCGCTCGCCGAGCGGCCCGCGGAGACATGGCGCTTCTCGCTGCTCGCGGCCGAGCGCGCCCGCGCGAAGTTCGCGAATGCGGACGCGGCCGAGCTGTACCGGCGCGCGCTCGCCGCCGCCCCCGCGGTGGAGTCGCTCGAGCCCGCCGCGGTCGGCCGCACCTGGGAGGCGCTCGCCGACGTGCTGGAGCTCAGCGGCGACTACGGAGGGGCTCGCCTCGCCTACCGCCAGGCGCGAGCGCGGCTCCGGTCCGACGCGGACGCCCTCGCAGGCCTCTGCCTCAAGGAAGGCCGGCTGCGGGAGAACGAGGGGCACTACACCGAGGCGCTCCGCTGGTACGAGCGCGGGCTCCGGAGAGCCGACGAGCTCGACGGCGCACTCCAGGTGCTCCACCGGCTCCGGCTCTCCCTCGGCTATGCGGCGGCCCGCTTCCGTCAGGGCGCCTTCGAGGAGTGCGTCGAGTGGGTCGAGCGTGTCATCGAGGAGGCCCGCGCCGCGGGAGCGCTCGAGGAGCTGGCGCACGCGTACTACCTCGTCCATCTCGCCTACACCTCGCTGGGCAGCCCCAGGCGACACGAGGTGCGCGAGCTCGCGCTGCCGATCTACGAGGAGCTCGGCGACCTCCTCGGACAGGCGAACGCGCTGAACAACCTCGGGATCGACGCCTACTACGAGGGCCGCTGGGAGGAGGCGCTCGGCTACTACGACCGGAGCCGGGCGGCACGCGAGCGGATCGGCGACGTGGTCGGCGCGGCCACCATCGCGAACAACATCGCCGAGATCCTCTCCGACCAGGGCCGGATCGACGAGGCCGAGGCCGAGCTGCGCGAGGTACGCGCGATCTGCGAGGCGGCGGGCTCACGCCTCATGACCGCGGTCGCCGACGCGAACCTCGGACGGGCCGCAGCCCGGGCCGGTCGTACCGACGAGGCGCGGGAGCTCCTGTCGGCGGCGGCCTCGGCCCTGCGCGAGATCGACGCGGGCAGCTTCGTCGTGGAGGTGCACGCACGCCTGGCCGAAGCCGCGCTGTTCGGCGGGGACGCAGACCTCGCGCTCGCGACCGTTGCCGAGACGGGGGCGATCACCGGCACGTCGGCCCCGCCGGCGGTCGAGGCGCTGCTCCGTCGCGTGCGCGGTCAGGCGCTTCGCCTCGTCGGCGACCCGGATGAGGCATGGCGTGAGCTCGAGGAGAGCCTCCGCGTCGCGCGCGAGGGCGGGATGCTCTACGAGGAGGCGCTGACGCTGGAAGCTCGGGCCAGGCTGACCGGTGCGGAAGAAGACGCGGCCGAGGCGCGACGGATCCTCGCTGCGCTCGATGTCGTCCGCGTCCCGGAGGTGCCTTAACCGGACGAGGAGCGGCGTAGGATCACTCGATGGAGCGCAGGCAACCGGATCTCGTTCTCATCGTGGCCCGCTCGTTCGCGACGAAGCTCGCGACGCCGACACTCATCGCCGATGCGCGCGGCGACCTCGTCTACTTCAACGACGCCGCCGCCGAGGTAATCGGGCGCTCGTACCTCGACGTCGGAAAGCTTCCGGCCACGCGTTGGCAGGAGCTGTTCAAGCCGAGGACGTTCGACGAGCAGCCGCTGAAGGCGGAGCAAACGCCCTCGGGCATCGCGCTGCTGGAGCGGCGGCCGGTGCACGGCTCGTTCGCGTTCCGCGGTCTCGACGGCCGCGACCACGAGATCACCGTGACGGCGTTCCCGCTTCTGTCGCGCCCCGACGAGGTCGTCGGAGTGATGTCGGTCTTCTGGGAGCT
>DATEPQ010000003.1:0-9810 GCA_035273125.1 Gaiellaceae bacterium | reverse complement strand
GCTCGAGCTGCGCCGCTCGATCTTCGTCGCCGAGGACCAAGGCGTCGTCGTCGGCTTCGCGTCGTGCGGAGTCAGTCGTGACGGGGCCCGGGAAGGCGAGCTGTACGCGATCTACGCTTTGCCCGAGGCCTGGGGCTCGGGCCGGCTCTGCTGGACGCCGCGGTCGGGGCACTACGCAGAAGCGGATTCGCGGCGGCCCACCTTTGGGTGCTGGAGGACAATCCGCGGGCGCGGCGGTTCTACGAGCGGGAGGGCTGGACGCACGACGGCGGCCGTCGCGAGGAGGAGTTCCTCGGCGTCCCGATCGGCGAGGTGCGGTACCGCCTCACACTCGACTGACGGGAAGCGCGACCCGTTCGCGGATCGCCTCGAGCATCCCGTCGTCTCCCGCGACCAGGACCTCGTCGGCGCCGAAGACGCGCAGCGCGTCCTCGACCGCGAGCGCGGGGTCGTCCGCTCCCACCTCGACCCGTGCGCCGTCGAGGCGGGACCCGAGCGCCGCCGCGGTCGTCTCGGCGTCGTCGCGGCGGTCGTCGACCGCACCGGTCAGCGCCTCGCTCGTCGACGACAGCGCCGGCACCACGACGAGCACCTCTGCCCCGTCGGGCACGGAGACCGTCTCGGTTCCGGGCGGCGCGACGACGAGCACGCGATGCGTGCCCGGCGGCGTCTCCGAGGTCACGACCGGCGGCGGCTCCGCCGCGCCCGGCACCGGCTCGTGCATCAGCCACCACCCGAGCGCCCCGAAGGCGATCACGGCCACGGCGACTCCCAGCCACGTGTTGATGAACGCGGCGGCGATGATCACGGCTGCACCCCCGACCACGATCCAGAGGAGCCGGTAGGCCTCGCCCTCGCTGCGGAGCGGATTGCGCATGAAGCGCCTCTACCCGATCGTCAGAGGATGTAGACCGTCGTGAAAACGACGATCCACATCACGTCGACGAAGTGCCAGTAGATCCCGCCGATCTCGACCCCGTGGTGGTGCTCGGACGTGAAATGCCCACGGAACGCTCGTATCGTCATGAAGGCGAGAATCGTGAGGCCGACGAACACGTGGCAGCCGTGCAGGCCGGTGAGACAGAAGAAGATCGTGGGGAAGGCTCCGTTACCGGTGTTGAAGCCGGCTCGCAGGTACTCGTAGAGCTGTGAGATGAGGAAGGCGAGGCCCATGAGGAACGTGAGCAGGAGGCCGGCCCGCATTCCCCAGACGTTGCCGCGCTTGATCGACACCGTGGCCCAGTGCATCGTCGCGCTCGAGGTCATGAGGATGAAGGTGTTGATCGTCGCGACGAAGACCGGCAGCTCGAAGGGCGGCGTCGGCCACGGGACGCCGTTGACGATCCGCACGAAGAAGTAAGCCGTGAAGAACGAGCCGAAGAGCATGATCTCCGACGCGATGAACAGGTACATGCCGAGCGTCTCGGGCTTGATCCGCGAGCTGTAGTGCGGGATCGGCGGCCCGTGATGCTCGTGCTCGTCGTGGCCGACCGGCTCGACGTGCGAATACGTGGCTATGCCGGTACCTCCGCCGCGGCGCGCTCGACGACGACGTGCTCGACCGGGAGGCCCGTCTCCTTCTTGAGCCGCTCCACGACGTCGCCGCGCAGCCAGCCGGACTTGAGCGGCTCGAAGGTCGAGACGACGATCTCGTCGACGCGCTCGTCGTGCACCGCTTCCATCGCCGCGCTGAACGGGTCCGGGTGCGAGACCTGGCCGTGGACGTCGATGCCGGCGCCGCGCAGCTGCGCGAGCGCGCGCTTCAGCCGCCGCTCGGCCTCGGGATGCTCACCCGCACCCGGGTCGCTCTGCGGCGAGATGATCAGGAAGCTCGCCGGGCCGGCGGCGGCTCGCTCGCGGATCGTGGCCAGAAGCGGTTCGCCGAGCACGGTTTCGTTCGCGATCACGAGCACGTTCTTCTCGGTCGGCGCGCTGCCGTCGGACACGAGGTGCTCGACCGACACCGAACCTGCCGCCGAGCGGATCTGGTCGAGGACGCCGCGCCGCAGCCAACCGGACTTCTCCTCGGGATGGGTCGAGACGAGGACCTCGTCGACCGGCGGCTCCAGCGTCGCGAGCGCGTCGCGGACCGCCGCGGCGGGATCGGCCTCCACGACGTAGCCGTCGGCCGGGATTCCGGCGTCGCGCAGGTGGCCGAGCGCCCGATCGAGACGGCGCTGCGCCGACGCGCGCCGCGTGTCGGTGTACACGACGTAGCCGCGCTGCGGCTCGTTCACCGGCGACACAACCGTTACCTGGAGGTCGCTCCCGCGGGACGCGAGCGCCTCCCGCAGCGTCTTCGCGTCGACCGTCTCGTTCGCGACGACCAGCAGGTGCGTCACACCGGGACCTCCTCCATCTCCCGCGCCTTGGACGGAGCGAGGACGGCGTGCTGGGCCCCCGGGACGCCGTACTCGTACGGCGAGCCGACGACCTGCGGGATCTCGTCGAAGTTGAAGGTCGGCGGCGGCGACGTGACCTGCCACTCGAGCGTCATCGCGCGCCACGGGTTGGCGGGAGCGATCTCGCCGAAGCGCCAGCTCGTGATCATGTTGTAGAGGAAGACGATCACCGAGATGCCGAGCCCGAACGACGCGAGCGAGATGAACATGTTCAGGTCGGCGTACTTCGGGAGGTAGTCGGCGACGCGCCGCGGCATCCCGTCGGTGCCGAGGATGTGCATCGGGAAGAAGGTCAGGTTGAAGCCGACGAAGGTGAGCCAGAAGTGGAGCTTCCCGAGCTTCTCGTCGTACATCCGGCCCGTCATCTTCGGGAACCAGTAGTAGATGCCGGCGAAGATCGTGAACACGGAGCCGCCGAACAGGACGTAGTGGATGTGGGCCACGATGAAGTACGTCTGGCTCACGTGGATGTCGATCGGGACGGCGCCGAGCATGACGCCCGAGAGCCCGCCGATCACGAACATCGAGAGGAAGCCCAGCGCGAACAGCATCGGCGTGCGTAAGTGGAGCTTCCCCTCCCAGATCGTCGCCAGCCAGCTGAAGATCTTGATGCCGGTCGGGATCGCGATCAGCAGCGTCGTGATCATCATCGGCACTCGCAGCCACGACGACATGCCGCTGACGAACATGTGGTGCGCCCACACCGAAAAGCCGAGCACGACGATCGCCATCAGCGACAGCGCCATCAGCCGGTAGCCGAAGATCGGCTTGCGGCTGAACACGGCTATGACCTCGCTCATGATCCCGAAGCCGGGCAGCATCATGATGTAGACCGCCGGGTGCGAGTAGAACCAGAAGATGTGCTGGTAGCCCAGTGGGTAGCCGCCGCCGACCGGGTTGAAGAACGACGTGTGCATCACGTGGTCGAACATCGAGAAGAACTGCGACCCGGCGATGAACGGCGTTGCGATCACGACGAGCAGCGAGGTCGTGATGTTCGCCCAGACGAGCAGCGGCAGCCGCCAGAAGGTCATGCCGGGCGCTCGCATCGTGATGATGGTGACGAGGAAGTTGAGGGCGGTCATGATCGACGACGCACCGGCCCACTGCACTCCCTGGTTGAAGAAGATCGCGCCGATCGGCTGGTGCTGGGAGCACAGCGGCGCGTAGCCCGTCCAGCCGCACGCGAAGGCGCCGCCGGGCATGAAGAACGAGCTCAGCATCATGATCCCCGCGATCGGCAGCAGCCAGAACGAGAGCGCGTTCAGGCGCGGGAAGGCCATGTCCGCAGCGCCGAGCATGAGCGGCACGACGAAGTTCGCCAGCCCGGCGAAGGCCGGGATGATGAAGAGGAAGATCATCAGCGACGCGTGGACCGAGAAGAGGCCGTTGAACGTCTGCTGGTCGAAGTACTGCGTCCCCGGCTTGGCGAGCTCGGCGCGCACGAGCAGCGCGAGCATCCCGCCGGCGAGGAAGAAGAAGACCGTCGTGACGAGGTACTGGACCCCGATCACCTTGTGGTCGGTGTTGACGCGGAAGTAGTCGCGCCAGCTCTTGGCGCCGTGGCCGGTGTGATCCTCGGCCCGCGTCGGATACCCGAGCGCGTAGTACGTCCAGTAGTCGAAGGAGCCGATGCCCGCGAGGAAGCCGACCGGAGCCGAGACCAGGGCCGCGACGAGGACGAGGGGCTCGGTCGCGAGGATCGGGTCCCAGCCGGCGCCCCAGCGGATGAGCACGACGATCCCCAGACCGATGCCGCCGAAGAGCAGGAACATCCAGGCGCCGCGGAGGAGCCCGGGGCCGAGGAGCGTCCGCCGGATACCGCCGCCGGTCGGGCCGGGCGCGAGGTGTGTGTCGTGGGCGGTTGCTGTGGTGGTCACTGGGCTCCCTACTTGTTACCGGATTTCTGCGCGGACTGAACGAGGAACCCGACGAGCGCGTCGAGCTGCGCCTTCGCCAGCGACTGACCGAACGTGGTCGGCATGAGGCCCTTCTGATAGCCGGGCTGCACGTACTTGTCGGGATCCACGATCGACTCGTGGACGAACGGCATGAGCGGCTGCTTCGCCTGCTTCGCGTACGAGACGAGCTTGTCGAGATCCGGCCCGACCGTGCCCGTCGCGCTGGCAGCGCTCAGCGTGTGGCAGCTCCCGCACCCGCTGTCGTTGAAGACCGAGAGCCCGGCGGCCGACGAGGACGAAGTCGTCGAGGTAGACGTGGTGCTCGTGCCGGAGGTCGTGCTCGTGGTCGTGCTCGTCGACGTCGTGGACGTCGACGGTGCCGGCGCGGCCGACTTCTCCTGCTGCTTCAGCCAGGTGTCGAACGCGGCGGGCTTCATCACGATCGCCTGGCTGCGCATCAGCGAGTGGCCGAGCCCGCACAGCTCGGTGCACTCGAGCGGGAAGGTGCCGACTCGGTCGGGAGTGATGTGTAACTGGGTGACGAGCCCCGGGACGACGTCCTCCTTCTGCGAGAACTCCGGCACGAACACGGAATGGATCACGTCGAGCGAGCGCATGTAGAGCTCGACCGAGCGGCCCTCCGGCAGCCGCAGCACCGGGCTCGTGACGTTCTTGGCGTCGGGATAGCTGAACGTGAACGCGAACTGCTGGGCGATCACGTTGATGCGGAGCGTGTTCCCCGCCTGGGCGTCGTTTCGGGAGAGGACGATCGCGCTCACGATTGCGATCGCGGTGACGAGCGCGAACGGGATTGCCGTCCACGTGATCTCGAGCCCGGTGTGCCCGTGCACCGACGGCCCGTCCTCGAAGTCGTCCTCCTGGACGCGGAAGCGGAGAACGGCATAGACCATCACCGCGGCGACGAGCGCGAAGATCGCGATACAGATCCCGACCACGAACCAGATCACGAAATGGATGCGGCCCGCCTCGCGGGAGGCGGCCACGGGGAGCCACGTCGGCCAGATCGCGACGGCAGTCGCGACCCCGCCCGCGATCAGTGCTAGCCCCAAGATTGCGACGATGGAGCCCCTGCGCATCCGTTTCGGAGCCTAGACGAACTGGCCGATACCCGAATCTCGAACCGGCCCTCGTCCGTTTCCTTCTCGGACCCCGCCAAAGGAGGAAAGCATGGGTCTCGGAGTAGGACTAATCCTTGCGGCCGTGGGCGCCGTGCTCGCCTTCGCCGTGAACACGAGCGTCAACGGCGTCGACATTCACACGATCGGTTGGATCCTCTTGATCGTGGGCATCGTCGGAATCCTGTTGTCGCTGATCTTCTGGTCGTCGTGGGCCGGCCCCGGCTACTTCAACCGCCGCCGGACCTCGTATTACGACGAGGGCCCCGCAGGACCCGGCGCCCCCCCGTACTAGAAGCCCCGAGCAGGACTCATTTGGACACGGCCGGTAACTGCTACCGGCCGTGTCCGTTCGTGCGTACTCAGGCGATGGGGAGCTCGAGGAAGAACGAGGAGCCGTTGCGCCCGTCGGAGTCGACCCAGATGCGGCCGTTCATCCGGGTCACGAGCTCACGGGAGATGTAGAGACCGAGGCCGGTGCCGCCGACCCCGCGGGTGAGGTTGGGGTCGAGACGGAAGAACTTCTCGAAGATGCGGTCCTGCTCGGCGGGCGGGATGCCGAGCCCCTGGTCGCTGACGCGGAAGCGGACGCGGCCGCCGCTGCGGACGATCTCCACCTCGACGCGGCCGCCGTCGGGCGAGTACTTGATCCCGTTGTCGATCAGGTTGGTGAGGATCTGGCGCAGCTTGTCCGGATCCGCCGCGACCTGAGGCAGGCCGCGCGCCTTGCTCACCGCGACCTCGATGCCCTCGGGCGCGCGTGAGCGCAGGACGTCCGCCACCTCCTCGGTGATGGCCCCCGCGTCGCACCGCTCGATCGCGATACTCATGCGCCCGGACTCGAGCCGGCTCGCCCAGAGGATGTCGTTGACGATGCGCGCCAGCCGGTCGGCCTCGTTCGCCACGACCTCGAGCAGCCGGTCGCGCTGCGACGCCTCGACCGCGACGTCCTGGCGACGGAGTGTCATCGCGGCGCCGTAGATCGCGGCGAGCGGCGTGCGGAGCTCGTGGGACACCGTCGAGACGAAGTCCGTCTTCATCTGCTCCACGGCCCGCTCGTCGGTCATGTCGCGGAAGGCGTAGACGGTGCCGCCGGGGAAGCGGACGGCGGAGATCGACAGCCAGCGCTCCTCCCCCTGCACCTCCACCGGCAGCGTCTGGGCGCGTGAGGCGCCGCCGGCCTGCGGCTCGGACGCGACGGGGATGCGGGACTGCAGCGACTGCCAGTCGCCGAGCAACTCGGCGATCGGACGCCCGACGGCCTCGACGGCAGGTCGGCGGAGGCTGATCGCGGCGGTCGGGTTCCAGAGCCGGACGATGCCGGCCTCGTCCACGAGGATCACGCCGTCGTCGACGTACTCGAGCGCCTCCGCGGCGTGCGCGCGCTCCTGCGCCTCGGCGAACAGGCGCGCGTTGTCGAGCGCGAGCGAGATCCGCCGCGCGAGCTCCATCGCCATCTCGAGATCCGACTCGTCGAAGCGCGGCTGGCCCTCGATGGTGCCGAGGCTGATGGTGCCGAGTGTGCGGCCGCGGGCGACGAGTGGCGCGACGAGGCCCGACGTGTTCGCGATCTTCCGGATGGCGCGCGCATGCTTCGTGTCGTGCGCCATCGCCTTGGCCTCGGCCTGCAAGTCTGGGAGAAGTTGCGGCTTGCCTGTGCGGAGGGCGACCTGGATGGGATGCGTGGAGAGCGTCGGTGGGTACTGGGCGCGCAGCTCGCGGACGAGCTCGGTCTTCTCCGGATCCGCGTGCACCGCGACGACCCAGTGGAGCTCGTCGTCCTCGTCGAGCAGGTCGATCACGAGATAGCCGGCGAGCGCGGGAACGGCGAGCTCGGCGACCGCGGCGAGCGTCCGCTCCCAGTCGAGACTCGCGACGAGCAGCTCGTTCGCGCGCGCGAGGAAGCGGAGGTTCTCCTCGGCGCGGCTGCGGCGCGTCACGTCGGCGAGGATCG
The DNA here is from genome assembly GCA_035273125.1 of Gaiellaceae bacterium. GTDB lineage: Bacteria > Actinomycetota > Thermoleophilia > Gaiellales > Gaiellaceae > Palsa-739. Next base: position 2,417 of record DATEPQ010000003.1, on the reverse strand, counting down.
CGACCGCGGAAACGATGGCGCCGTCGGAGTCGCGCACCGGCGCCGCGCTGATCTCGAGCGTGCGGATCTCGCCGTCGCGCTCGATCTCCCGCCGCTCGCCGAGCGTCACCTCGCCCTTTTCGATTGCGCGTTCGAGCGGCCAACCGGCCGTGGGGAAATCGCTCTCCCGGTGGTCGTCCCCGAGGGAGATCGGCGCGCCCCAGATGCGCTCGAGCTCCTCGTTCCGGAGGACGATGCGGTGCTCGGCGTCGATGATCGCGACGCCGAGCGGCAGCTGGGCGATCACCGCCTGGAGCTGGGCGAGCGAATCCTGGGCCCGCCGGTGGAGACCGACGAGGTCGAGCGCAAGTGAGACGCGCCGCGCGAGCTCCGAGAGGAGCTCGAAATCCTCGTCCCCGTGCCGCCCCGGGTCGGCGGAGGTTACGGCAAGCACCCCGAGCCGCTTGCCGCCCGTCTCGAGCGGGACGACGACCAGCGAGCGCGACTCCATGTGCACGATCGCCTCCTCGCCCGGTCGTGCGACCTTCCGCAGCGGCCGCGTCAGCGCCGGCCGATGAATGGGCTTGCCGTTGCGGAAGACCTCGACGACCGGGATACGCCGGTGCTCCTTGACGTCGTAGACGTCGTCGATCGTGTCGAGGAGGGTCGAGATGCGCGGGTCGACGTGGGCGTGCGCGACGCGGACCAGCTCCGTCTCGTTGCGGGCGATGTAGACGTGGCAGCCGTCGGCGATGCGCGGCACGACGAGCTGCGGCACCCGCCGCAGCAGCTCCTCGTAGTCGAGCGTCCGGCTCAGCTGCTCCGTGGCCTCCAGCAGCAGCGCGAGCCGGGCCCGCGAGGCGTCGGCCTCGTCGCGAGCTCCGGCTTCCTGCGTGATGTCGCGCGTGACGTTGACGACGAGCTCGACGCCGCCGTCGGCCGCGAAGACCGGCGTGGAACGCAGGGCGAGCCAGCGGTCCCAATCTCCCGAGCGCGTCCGGAGCCGCACCACGGCCGAGCTCTCCGCGCCCGCGAGCGCCTGCGACGGCGGCAGGTTCTCGGGCGCGACGGGATTCCCGTCGGGGTCGAAGATCTCGAACCTCGAGTAGCGCTTCTCGGCCGGCAGTGCCAGGAGCTCGTCGGCGGACTCGAGACCGGCGGCGCGCGCAGCGGCGTCGTTCGCGAACAGGAAGCGGCCCTCGCGGTTGGTCGCCGTGATCCCCTCCTCGACCGTACGCAGGATGCTCGCGAGCTGCTCGCTCGACTCGTGGAGCGCCTGCTGCGCCTGCGTCCGCTCGGTGACGGAGGCGAGGTGGTTCGCGACGGTGCGCGACAGGAGCACCTCGCGATCGCTCCACTCGTGCGGCGCGTCGCGGTAGAGCATGAACTTGCCGAGCAGGCGTCCACCGCGCAGGAGCGGGATGAACGCAAGCGCCCCGATTCCCTCCTTGCGGATCACGCGTCCGAGCGCCGGCTCGAGCCCTGCACCGGCGACGTCGTCCACGAGCACCGGCTGCGGGTTCACGGCGTCCGGGGGCCACGGCGAGTGCCCCTCGGCCGAGCGCCGGTAGCGGTCGGAGAGCCCGCGCCAGGCGCGGAAGCGCAGCACGCCCTCGTCGTCTGCGAGCAGCACCGAGGCTCGATCGGCGCCGGTGGCTTCGAGCAGTGCGTCGAGAGCGGCCTCCAGCACCTCGTCGAGCGTCTCCGCGCCGGTGACCGCATCCGCGAAGCGATAGACGGCGTCGAGGTCGCGGAGCCGGGAGCGGAGCTCCTCCCGCTCGCTCACGTCGCGGGCGGTGCCGAGCAGGAAGCGAAGCTCGCCGTCGTCGTCCCGGACCGCGGATCCGTTCACCTCGAACCAGGCGTAACTCCCGCCGGCTCGGCGGAGCCTGATCGTGACGGCATCGACGTCGGTGCCCGCGGCGACCTCGTTCCAGGCTTCGGTGGCGAGGCGCGCGTCGTCGCGATGGATCAGGTCGAGGATCGGCATGCCCGCGAGGCGCGGCGGCTTCCAGCCGAGATGCGCCCACGACGGCGAGGCGTAGACGATCGACCCCGTCGGGTCGCAGAGCGTGACGAGGTCATGGGAACGCTCGACGACGAGCCGGCGGACGGCATCGTCGAGACTCTCGACCCTCGTAGCGAGCGGCTCCGTCCCGCTGCTCGTTGCTCAGCCCCCCAGTCCGCCTTTTGCTCGTCGCAGTCTGCACGATCCAGGTGCGGAAGGCCAGAATCTTCAGGCTTATGCTGGGTTGAGCGCGACCTGCGGTGCTGGGAAAACGCGGTCGTCGGTCTGCGTCTGCTCGACGGCGGTTTCTGTCGCGTTGGCGAGGAAGTGGTAGAGCAGGCGCTGTTCTGCCTCGGCCGTGAGCGATCCGAGTTCGACACCGACGCGGTAGCCGCCGTCGGGGAGGGGTCTGTTACTCGCGATCGACCCC
>DATEPQ010000002.1:0-2441 GCA_035273125.1 Gaiellaceae bacterium | reverse complement strand
GGGCCGGCGCACGATCCTCTTCCTCGACGAGATCCACCGCTTCAACAAGGCGCAGCAGGACGCGCTGCTCCCTGGCGTGGAGTCCGGGCTCGTGACCCTGATCGGCGCGACGACCGAGAACCCGTACTACGAGGTCAACTCGGCCCTCATCTCGCGCACACAGGTCTACGAGCTCGAGGCGCTGACGCCGGAGGAGATGGCACTCGTGGTCCGGCGCGGGCTCGCGGAGGTAGGCGGAGCCGCGTCCGACGACGTCGTCGAGCTGATCGCCCACCGCTCGGGCGGCGACGCGCGCACCGCGCTCAACATCGTCGAGCTCGCGAACGAGACCGCCGAAGGACCGATCACGGCCGAGAACGTCGAGGACGCCGCCCGCAAGCCGCCCCTCGTCTACGACAAGGCCGGCGACCAGCACTACGACTACACGTCCGCCTTCATCAAGTCGATGCGGGGCAGTGATCCCGACGCCGCCGTCTACTACCTCGCCGCGATGCTCGAGGGCGGCGAGGACGCGCGCTTCATCGCGCGGCGGATGATCGTGCTCGCCTCCGAGGACATCGGCAACGCCGACCCTCGCGCGCTTCTCGTGGCCGTCGCCGCGGCCCAGGCCGTGGAGCACGTCGGCCTGCCCGAGGCGCGGCTCAACCTCTCGCAGGCGGCGATCTACCTCGCACACGCGCCGAAGTCGAACGCGAGCTACGTGGCCCTGAACCGGGCGACCGCGGACGTGCAGGAGCGGGGAGCGGCGCGCCCGCCCAAGGCGCTGCGGGACGGCTCGTGGTACGGCCGCCGGCTCGGGCACGGCAAGGGCTACGTCTACCCGCACGACGACCCGGAGGGCTTCGAGACGAGCTACCTCCCGGAGGAGCTCGAGGGCCGGCGCTACTACGAGCCTACGGGCAACGGCGAGGAGAGCTCGGACGAGAACACCTCGTAGGCGTCGGGGCCGAAGACCGCGAAGACCACGCGCTCGAGCGACCGCGGCTCGAAGTCTCGCGCCTCCGCGACCATCACCTTGGCGCACTCCTCCAGCGCGAAGCCGCCGACTCCGGTCCCGAAGGCGGGAAGAGCGAGCGAGCGGCAGCCGAGCTCGTCGGCGGCCTGGAGGCACGAGCGCGTCGTGCGGCGCACGAGGTCGGCGTTCGTCTGCAGGTCCTGCCCCATCACCGCGCCGTGGATCACCCAGCGAGCCGGGAGCCGGCCTGCCGGGGTGGCGACGGCGCTGCCGAGCCCGATCGGTCCCTGCGCCATCGCCTCCCGCTCGATCTCCTCGCCCCCCGCGCGCTTGAGGGCTCCCGCGACGCCGGCGCCCATCCAGAGCCGGTCGTTCGCCGCGTTCGCGACCGCATCCACCTCGACGGCGGCGATGTCCCCCTCGCGAACCTCGAGCTGCACCGCTAGAGGATGCGCGCGCCGAGCGCGGACGCGACGAGCTCGACCGCGAGCTGGCCCGTAGCGTTCTCGCGGTCGAGAATCGGGTTGACCTCCACCACGTCCATCGAGTCGATCAGTCCCGACTCCGCGACCGTCTCCATCGCGAGGTGCGCCTCGCGGTACGAGAGGCCTCCCCGTACCGGCGTCCCCACACCCGGCGCGTAGTCGGGATCGACCACGTCCATGTCGAGCGAGACATGGAGGAACGCCCCGCCGGCCGCGTGCGCGATCGCCTCCCGCATGCAGGGCTCGATCCCGATCCGGTCGATCTCGCTCATGGTGAACACCTTCGCGTCGAGCTCGCGCACCAGCGACCGCTCTCCGTCGTCGAGCGAGCGGACGCCCACCAGCGAGAGCTTGCCGGCCTCGACCGCAGGGAGCGGCCAGCCGTCTCGCCGGAAAGGATCGCCGCCGTGACCGAGAGCGGCGGCGAGCACCATCCCGTGCACGTTCCCGGACGGAGAGGTGGCGGGTGTGTTCAGGTCGCCGTGAGCATCGACCCAGACCACCCCGCCGGCCCCGCGCACCTTCGCCATCCCCACCAGCGAGCCCAGCGCCACAGAGTGGTCGCCGCCGAGGACGAGCGGCATGGCGCCACGGCCGGCCGCCTCCTCCACGAGCGCAGAGAGTCGGTCGCACAGGTCGAGGATCTGGCTCAGGTAGCGAGCCTGCGGGTCTCCCATGTCGGTCGTCTCGACGACCGGCGAGATCACGTTACCGGCATCCGAGACCTCCACACCCAGCTTGTTCGCGAGCTGTTGCTCGAGGCCCGCGTAGCGGATCGCCGACGGCCCCATGTCCACGCCGCGCCGGCCGGCGCCGAGGTCCAGCGGAGCGCCGATGATCGCGGCCCGCATGCCGACGAGGGTCAGCGCAATCGCTTCTCGAACCAGTGGTCGGCGAACGGCTCCGCGTTGAAGGGCGCCACCTCGCCGTAGCCGGCTGAGCGGTAGAGCCCGATCGCTTCGAGCAGGTTGCGGTTGGTCTCCAGGCGCGCGACGGTCGCG
>DATEPQ010000001.1:0-7273 GCA_035273125.1 Gaiellaceae bacterium | reverse complement strand
TGCACCCGGGATCTTGTCCGACGGGTCGCCCCGGAGCGCGATGAAGTCGGGGACCTGCCCGGGCTCGACGCCGTAGCGCTCGCGCACCTCGGCCGGACCGATCCGCGCCAGCTCGCTCACGCCCCGCGTCGGCTGCAGGATCGTCACCCGCTCGCTCGCGAGCTGGAAGGAGTCCCGGTCGGACGTCGCGACGAGCACGTCGCCCGGCCACTGCCGGGCGGCGGCCGCGAGGAAGTCGTCGGCCTCGTAGCCGGGCGCCTTCGCGACGAGGAAGCCGAACGAGCTCACGACCCCGGGCAGGATGTCGAGCTGCTCGAGGATCGATTCCTCGAACACCCTCCCCGACTGGTAGGGCTCGAACGCCTCGTGCCGGTAGGTCGGCACCGAGAGCGTGTCCCAGGCGACGAGGACCGAATCCGGCCGCTCCGCCTGCCAGAGCCGCACGAGCATGTTCGTGAAGCCCACCACCGCGTTGAGGCGGATCGATTTCGGCAACGCGTGATACGCGCGATGCGCGAAGGAGTCGCCGTCGATCGCCAGCAGGACGCTCACAGCGTCTCCTCGAGCGCCGCGATGTGCGCCATCAGCCGGTCCGTCGCCTCCTGCGACGCGTGCCGCATGTCAACGCTCTCACGCAGGTCGTCCAGGTCGACCGGCGAGCCGTACACCACCCGGAGCGGCCCGAGGCGCAGCAGCCGGTCGGTTCCGGCGACCGCCGCCGGGACGAGGGGCACGCCCGCCTCCAGTGCGATCCGTGCCGCCCCGGTGCGAGCGCGGGCCAGGTGCTTCTTGACGAGGCCTTTCCTGCGCCGCGTCCCCTCCGGGAACATCACGACGACGTTGCCCTCCCGCGCGAGGGCGACGGCCGTCTCGATCGCCTCCCGGTCGGCGAGGCCGCGGTGCACCGGAAACGCACCGGCACCGTCGAGCACGTGCTTCGCCGGCCACCAGTACAGCTCCGCCTTCGCCATGAAGCGGAGCCAGCGCCGCGGCCAGAGCGGAAGCCCGAGCGGCCACGGGTCGAGGTTCGAGAGGTGATTGCACGAGAGGACGTACCCACCGCTCACGGGGAGATTCTCGAGCCCCCGCACGCGCAATCGGAACAGCCCGTGCAGGATCGGCCGGCTCAGCACGGCGATCAGGCTGTAGGTGAGCGGAGGGCGCACGCAGAGAGTATTCCGCCTCTGCCGTGGCTATCGTGACCCGCCGATGCCGAAGCGCTTGGTCATCGTCGAGTCCCCGGCGAAGGCGCGGACGATTGCCGGCTACCTCGGGCCCGACTTCGTCGTCGAGTCCTCCGTCGGCCACATTCGCGATCTCCCCGACAGCGCCGCCGAGATCCCCGAGAAGTACAAGGGAGAGTCGTGGGCGCGCCTCGGCGTGGACGTCGAGCACGGTTTCGAGCCGCTCTACGTCGTCGACCCCGACAAGAAGAAGACGGTCTCGCAGCTCAAGAAGCAGCTGGCCGACGCCGACGAGCTCCTGCTCGCGACGGACGAGGACCGTGAGGGCGAGGCGATCGCCTGGCACCTGCTCGAGGTGCTGAAGCCGAAGGTCCCGGTGCGCCGGATGGTCTTCCACGAGATCACCCGCGACGCCATCGAGCAGGCGCTCGACGACACACGCGAGGTCGACGAGCGGCTCGTGGACGCGCAGGAGTCTCGGCGGATCCTCGACAGGCTCTACGGCTACGAGGTCTCGCCGGTCCTCTGGAAGAAGGTCATGCGCGGCCTCTCCGCGGGCCGCGTCCAGTCGGTGGCCACGCGCCTCGTCGTCGAGCGAGAGCGCGAGCGGATGGCCTTTCGTGCGGCCGCGTGGTGGGACATGGTCGCGACCTTCGATCCCGACAGCTTCGAGGCGCGGCTCGTCTCCCTGGACGGGCAGCGCGTCGCCACGGGCCGCGACTTCGGCCCCGACGGGAAGCTCCGGGGCGAGGCGCGCCAGCTCGACGAGGACGCGGCGCGCGGGCTCGCCGATCGACTCCAGGGCTCCTCGTTCCAGGTCGCGCGCGTCGAGCGGAAGCCGTATGTCCGCCGCCCGAGCCCGCCGTTCATGACGTCCACGCTGCAGCAGGATGCGAGCCGCAAGCTCCGCTTCTCGGCGCAGACGACGATGCGGCTCGCGCAGCGCCTGTACGAGAACGGCTACATCACCTACATGCGCACCGACTCGACGACGCTGTCGGAGTCGGCGCTCACCGCTGCGCGGGAGCAGGTCACCTCTCTCTTCGGCGCCGACTACGTGCCGCCGGAGCCACGGCGCTACGAGCGGAAGGTCAAGAACGCGCAGGAGGCGCACGAGGCGATCCGCCCTTCGGGCGACCGCTTCCGCACGCCGCAGGACGTGCGCTCGGAGCTCTCCCCCGACGAGCACGCGCTCTACGAGCTGATCTGGATGCGGACGATCGCGTCCCAGATGAAGGATGCGCAGGGGCAGACGGTGTCGCTGCGGATCGCGGGAGACTCGAGTGCCGGCGAAAGCGTCGAGTTCGGAGCCTCCGGAACCGTGATCACGTTCCGCGGCTTCCTCGCCGCCTACGAGGAGGGCCGCGACGCCGACCGCGAGGCTCCCGAGGGCGACGAGGAGCGCCGCCTGCCGAACCTGTCGGAGGGCGACTCCGTCGAGCTGCGCGAGCTCGAGCCGCAGGGCCACGAGACGAGCCCGCCGGCGCGCTACACCGAAGCGACGCTCGTGCGGACGCTCGAGGAGCTCGGCATCGGCCGTCCCTCCACCTACGCCTCGATCCTCGGCACGATCCTCGACCGCGGCTACGTCTTCAAGCGGGGCACCGCCCTCGTGCCGGCCTTCCTCGCCTTCTCCGTCGTCGGCCTGCTCGAGAAGCACTTCGGCCGGCTCGTCGACTACGACTTCACCGCCTCGATGGAGGACGACCTCGACCGGATCGCGGCGGGGGACGAAGAGCGAGTCCACTGGCTGGGACGCTTCTACTTCGGGGATGGCTCCGAGGGGCTCCACGACCTGGTCTCGGACCTCGGCGCGATCGACGCGCGCGAGATAAACTCGCTGGAGATCGGGGACGGGATCGTCTTGCGTGTCGGTCGCTACGGGCCGTACCTCGAGCGCGGCGAGCAGCGCGCGAGCGTGCCCGAGGAGCTCGCGCCCGACGAGCTGTCGCTCGAACGGGCGGAGGAGCTACTCGCCCAGCCCAGCGGAGACCGCGAGCTCGGTACGCATCCCGACACGGGTCTCCCGATCGTCGCGCGCACGGGTCGCTACGGCCCGTACGTCACCGAGGTCCTGCCGGAGGGTGCGAAGGAAAAGCCGCGCACCGCTTCGCTCTTCAAGACGATGTCTCTGGACACCGTGACGCTCGAGGATGCGCTGCGCCTGCTTCAGCTGCCGCGCGTGGTCGCAGTCGCCGAGGACGGCGAGGAGATCGTCGCGCGCAACGGCCGCTACGGCCCGTACATCCAGAAGGGGAAGGAATCGCGCTCGCTCGAGTCGGAGGAGCAGCTCTTCGAGATCGACCTGCCGGGAGCACTCGCCCTCCTCGCGCAGCCCCGCCAGCGGCGCGGGCAGCAACGAGCGGCGACGAAGCCGCTCCGCGAGCTCGGCACCGATCCGGTCGGCGGCAAGGAGATCGTGCTCAAGGAAGGGCGCTTCGGCCCGTACGTCACCGACGGCGAGACGAACGCCAGCCTTCGCAAGGGAGACGATCCGGAGACGGTCACGCTCGACCGCGCCGTCGAGCTGCTGGCGGAGCGCCGGGCGAAGGGCCCGACGAAGCGCGGCGGCCGCCGCCGCAAGACCTCCTGAACTCGTGTCGGTGCGAGTTCACCGTTCTCCACAAACTTCGCCGACCGGTCCGCGTCCTATGCTCACGGACCGGGTCGAGGCGCGGAATACACTTGCCGCGCGGCTCGTTCGAGGGTCCGGCGCGTGTCGGAGAGGCGGCACTCCCGGGTAAGGGTGGTAACCGGAGGACTTCCCTCCTAAGGTACGAAGGCTTGCCGAGAAGCGACGAAGCAGGACGAAGGGACTGAGGGAGCGCTGACGCAGAACCAGCTCAACGATTTGCTCGAGTCGGACCAGATCCGTGCCATCGTCGAGGGCGCCGAGGAGCGCGGGTTCATCGACCCCGCACAGATCACGGCTTTCGCGGCCGAGCTCGAGCTCAACGACGACGAGGTCGAGGAGCTCACCCGGGAGCTCGAGCGCACCGGGCTCGAGATCGGCCAGCCAGCGGCGCCGGCCGTCGAGGCTCGGCCGGCCGAGGCGCCGAAGGCGGCGGAGAAGGAAGAGCAGGAGGAGCCCGTTGCCGAGCCCGCCGTCGCGACGGTGGCCATCTCCGGTTCGGCCGACAGCCTGCAGCTCTTCCTCGCCGACGTCGGGCGCCACAAGCTGCTCACCGCGGCCGAGGAGGTCATGCTCGCGAAGCGGATCGAGCGCGGCGACCCGACCGCCAAGCGTCACATGATCGAGTCGAATCTCCGGCTCGTCGTCTCGATCGCAAAGGGCTACCGCGGGCTCGGCGTTCCGTTCCTCGATCTGATCCAGGAGGGGACGCTCGGGCTGAACCGCGCCGTCGAGAAGTTCGACTGGCGCCGCGGCTACAAGTTCTCGACGTACGCGACCTGGTGGATCCGCCAGTCGGTGCAGCGCGCGGTCGCGAACCACGCGCGCACGATCCGCGTTCCGGTCCACGTCGTCGAGCGACAGCAGAAGCTGTCCCGCGCAGCGCGCCGGCTCGAGGTCGAACTCGGGCGCGAGGCGACGAAGGAGGAGCTCGCGGAGGCGACCGGGCTCCCGATGCAGCACGTCGACGAGGCGCTCGGCGCGGCGAACGCATCGGTCTCGCTCAACCAGACCGTGGGCGCCGACGACGAGGGCGAGCTGGGCGATCTGTTCGCCGACCGCGAGGCGGCCGATCCGTTCGACGAGGCAGAGGAGTCCCTGCGCCGGCAAGGTGTGCGGCGCGCGCTCGAGGCGCTCCCCGAGCGCGAGCGGCGGATCCTCGAGCTGCGCTTCGGCTTCGAGGGCGAGCCCTGGACGCTCGAGGCGATCGGGAACGAGCTCGACCTGACGCGCGAGCGGGTGCGCCAGCTCGAGGGACAGGCGCTGTCACGGCTCGGTGCGCTGCGCGACCTCATCTCGGTCGCGGCTGCCTAGCCGACGATCAGCTCCGGCTCGGTCAGATCGGTGTTGCGGAAGACGAACGTCGCACGCTCGTGCGGGCGCCGCTCCTTGATGTACCGCCGTTGCGCCGGGAAGTAGCGGAGCCGATAGCGCTCGAGCTCACGCTCGAGCGAGTCGGTCCGCACGGAGTCCCGCTCCCTGGCGCGCTCGGCGGCGGCCTCCAGATCGGCGTCGACCCACACGGTCGCATCCCAGAGATCGGCGAGCTCCGGCCGCTGCAGAAAGACGCCGTCCACGACGAGCACGACGTCGGGCGGCCCTTGGAGGCCGAGCACGTGCGCGTGCAGCCGTCCGACGTCGAACGCATCGAGGTAGTAGCCCTCCGGTGAGAGCTCGCCACGCGCGTATCGCTCGGCGCCGGGCCGCTCGAAGAAGTCGAGCGAGACGCGCACACAGGGTCGGCCCCGCCGGGTGAGGAGCTGGGCGAGCTCTTCCGCGAGGCCCGTCTTCCCGGCCCCGTCCACGCCGTCGATCCCGATCCGGGTCAGCCGGTCGGGAGCGTGAACTGCGGCGAGTGCGTCTCCGAGCTCTTCGAGGATGAGGTGTCGCGGTGCCACGAGGCCAATCTTCGCGCAGCGTCGAGAATCGCCTCGCGCTCGAGTGGCGCGACGCGCAGCTCCGGAGGTGGGCGGCGCAGGAACGAGTCGACGAGCAGGAGCTCGTCGAGATCGAGCTCTCCGGGCCGGCGCCCGGCCGTAAGCCCGGCGTCGACCTCGAGCGCCGCGCCGCCGCCCGGCGGCAGGGTCCGTGCTGCGGCGACTCGCCCGCCTGCGACGAAGAAGGCCCGCACGTAGGCCGCTTCCTCCGCCGGGACCAGGACGCAGCACTCGAGCCGTCGCACACGGTCGAGCCGCTTCAGCTCGCGGCAGATCCGTTCGAGCGCCGCCATACGGTCGCGCAGCCGGCCGGCGTCCTCGAACCTGCGCGCTTCCGCCAGCTCCCGCAGGCGGCGGCGCAGCCGCGGTAGCGCATTCTCGGGTCGCTCCAACTCCTCCGGAGAGAGCACACGCGCCGCGAGCTGTGCGGTGCGGCGCGAGCGCAGGGGGCCGACGGGCGAGGGCCGGGTCGACGCAACCACCGAGTCGCCGCGCTGACGCAGCCACACGAGGCGCTCCGGCCGTGACACCCGCGCGTTGCCGGGCGGGCGGAGCTCGCGAATCAGCCGCAGCTCCTCGAGTGCCGCCTCGAGCTCCGAGCCCATCACCTGCCACTCGATCCGCTCCGCTGCCGCGACCGCCGCCTCGACCGCCGGCCGCTGCCGCTCGCTACGGAAGTACGAGCGCAGGCGCGCCCGGAGGTCGCGGGCCCGGCCGACGTACAGGACCTGGTCATTGCGGCCCAGGAAGAGGTAGACGCCCGGCCGGGTCGGCGCGCCGAATGCGAGGTGGCGCTTGTCGAGGAGCCGCCGTGCCCGGGTGGCGGCGAGCTCCGAGAGGTCGGCGACGGTGCGGGCGCCACGCTCCTGCGCCAGCCCGATCAGCACGAGCAAGAGCTCGGCCGTTGCGCGGGCGTCCGGCAGCGCCCGATGGCACGGCCGCTCCACCGTGCCGAGAAACCACGCGAGCTGGCCGAGGCCGAAGCCGGCCACGCGCCCGGCAAGGAGCCTGCGCGCGAGCCGCACGGTGTCGACGACCGGCGAGCCGATGCGGGAGCCGGTCAGCCGCTCGGTCTCGCGGTCGAGGAACGCGAGGTCGAACCGCGCGTTGTGGGCCACCAGGACCCCGTCTCCGGCGAAGGCGAGGAAGCGCCGGACGGCCTCGGCGGACCCGGGGGCGCCGCGCAGGTGCTCGTTCCGGAGTCCGGTGACGGCGCTGGCGCCGGTGGCGATCGGCAGTCCCGGATCGACGAGGGTCTCGAACTCGGCCACGACCTCGAACCCCCGCAGGCGCACCGCTCCGATCTCGCAGATGCCCGACCGGCCGGGGCGGAGGCCGGTCGTCTCGAGGTCGACCACCACGTAGGTGGCCTCCTCGAGTAGGAGCGCGGTGCCGGGCGGCTCGGCGAGCGCGACCGCGTCGCCGCTCCAAGCCAGCCGCGTGTCGGTCTCCACGACGTCTGCGAGGAGCGACCGCGCCAGGGCGACGGGCGCCTGCCGCAGGGCGAAGAGCCGTCGCGC